>JAUYJB010000156.1 GCA_030688605.1 Hyphomicrobiales bacterium | reverse complement strand
ATTGCGCATTCCGGCTCGATCCTGGCGCTCTCGTCACCGAGGAGCTGCTGATCGCCTTCGCCGCCCTCGGCTTCATTGCGCTTCTTCCGGTGATCGCTAAGAAGGTGCGGGCCCGGCGCGGGAAGACACTCTGAACGGTCCAATCGAGGGGGCACGCCATGGCCGAGATTCTGAAACCCGATATCTGCGTCATCGGCGCCGGCTCCGGCGGTCTTTCGGTCGCCGCCGTCGCCGCCGCCTTCGGCGTTTCCTGCGTGCTGATCGAAAAGGGTAGGATGGGTGGCGACTGCCTGAACTATGGCTGCGTTCCTTCCAAGGCGCTGCTCGCGTCGGCGAAGCGGGCAGCGGCGTTGCGCAAGGCCGATCCCTTCGGCATCGCGGCCGTCGAGCCGGAGATCGACTTTGCCCGTGTCAACGATCATGTGCAGGCGGTGGTCGCGGCCATCGCACCGAACGATTCCGAGGAGCGCTTCACTGGCCTTGGCGTGCGGGTCTTCCGTGCCGCGGCAAGCTTCAAGGATGCACGAAGCGTCGTCGCCGGCGACCATGAGATCCACGCCCGCCGCTTCGTCGTCGCCGCCGGCTCCTCGCCCATGGTTCCGCCGATACCGGGCCTCGACAAGGTAGCCTATCTCACCAACGAGACCATCTTCGACAACCGCCAGGCGCCTGACCATCTCATCATCATCGGCGGCGGGCCGATCGGCATGGAGATGGCGCAGGCGCATCGGCGGCTCGGCAGCGCGGTCACGGTCGTGGAGATGTTCGCGCCGCTGGCCAAGGACGACCCGGAGGCCGCGGCGATCGTGCTCGACAGGCTTGCGGCGGAGGGCGTCAATATCCGCGCCAACGCCAAGGTGGCGGAGGTTTCCGGTCGCGAGGGCGCGATCAAAGTGACGGTCGAGGCCGAAGGCGGAAGGCGCGAGGAGGTCGCCGGCACGCATCTGCTCGTTGCCGCCGGCCGCAAGCCGAATATCGACGGGCTCGGCCTCGACAAGGCGGGCATTGCCTTTGGCCGCGCCGGCATCACCGTCGACAAGGCCCTGCGCACCAGCAACCGCCGCGTCTATGCCATCGGCGACGTTGCCGGCGGGCTGCAATTCACCCATGTCGCCAATTATCACGCAGGTCTCGTCATCCGCAGTGCCCTGTTCCGCCTGCCGGCGAAGGAAAACCGGGTCATCATCCCCTGGGTCACCTTTACCGACCCGGAGCTCGCCCAGGTCGGCCTGAGCGAGGCGGCGGCCAAGGAAACGCAGGCGGACATCCGCGTCCTGCGCTGGCCCTATGAGGAGAACGACCGCGCTCAGACCGAGCGCGTCACGGAAGGCTTCATCAAGGTCGTGACCACGAGGCGCGGCAAGATTCTCGGCGCCACCATTGTCGGCGCCAACGCCGGCGAGATCATCCAGCCATGGGCGCTGGCGATCAGCCAGGGGCTCAACATCAAGGCGATGACGGGCTACGTCGCGCCCTACCCCACTCTTGGCGAAATCTCCAAGCGCGCGGCGATCAGCTTCTACACCCCGAGTTTGACGAATCCCTGGTTGCGGCGCATCATCGCGTTGCTGAGACTATTTGGGTAGTAACTCACGTTGATCATTGACGAAAATCGCAATACGCCGCCGCCGGCGGAGGAGACCGAGGGTGTCGAGCCGCCGGACGGCGGCGCATCGCCAGGCCGTGGGCTCGGCCCACTCGGCCTTTCCGCCAAATTGCTGCTGCTCACCATTCTGTTCGTGATGATCAGCGAAGTGCTGATCTATGTGCCCTCGATCGCCAATTACCGGCTGACCTGGCTGAAGGATCGCCTTGCCTCGGCGCAGATCGCGGCTCTCGTACTCGACGCAACGCCGGACAATGTGGTGCCGAAGTCGCTTGAGCGCGAAATCCTGACCACGGCCGGCGCCATGACCATCGCCGTCAAGCGCGGCGGCACCCGCAGGCTGTTGATGGTGTCCGAGACGGCCCCCGACGTCGCCGACCACTTCGACCTGCGCGAGATGCACCCGCTTGGCGCCATCGCCGACGCCTTCTCGACGCTCGCTGCCGCCAACGGGCGGATCATCCGGGTAGCCGGCACCGGCGAAATGGGCGGAGATTTCATCGACATCGTCCTCGACGAAACGCCGCTGCGCCGCGCCATGCTGTCCTATTCGGTCAACATTCTGACGCTGTCGATCATCATCTCGATGATCACCGCAACGCTCGTCTATCTCAGCCTCAACTGGCTGTTGGTGCGGCCGATGCGCCGCATCACCCGCAATATGGTCCGCTTCCGCCAGGACCCGGAGGACCCGAGCCGCATCATTGTACAGTGCGGGCGCTCCGACGAGATCGGTCTGGCCGAGCAGGAGCTCGCCGCCATGCAGAAGGAGCTTGCCGGCACCCTGCAGCAGAAGGCGCGGCTCGCCGCCCTCGGGCTCGCGGTCAGCAAGATCAACCACGATCTGCGCAACATCCTGGCCAACGCGCATCTCATCTCCGACCGCCTCTCCGGCGTACCGGACCCGACGGTGCAGCGCTTCCTCCCCAAGCTCATCGCCTCGCTCGACCGCGCCATCTCGCTGTGCGCGGATACGATCCGTTACGGCCGCGCTCGCGAGGCACCGCCTGAGCGCCGCCAGGTGGCGCTGGCGACGCTTGCCGAGGAGATCGCCGAAGCCGCGGGGCTGGCCCATCACGCGAGCGTGCGCTGGGTCAACGCGGTCGATGCCGAGCTTCGCGTCGACGCCGATCCCGAGCAGCTCTTCCGGATCCTCATGAACCTGTTCCGCAACGCCGTCGACGCGCTCGAATCGGACGCCCATGCCAGCACCGAGCAAGACAGCGTGCGGCTCTCCGGCCGCCGCGAAGGCGCAGTCGTCACCATCGAGATTTCGGACACCGGGCCCGGCGTGCCGGCGAGGGCCCGCGAGCATCTGTTCGAGGCCTTTCAAGCCTCGGCGCGACCTGGCGGCACCGGGCTGGGGCTCGCCATCGCGGCAGAGCTCGTGCGCGCCCATGGCGGCAGCATCCGCCTTGTTGACGGCACGCTCGGCGCGACCTTTCAGATCATCATCCCCGACCGCGTGGTCGAGCTGCGCAGCAAGCGCGCGGGGTGACAGGGGTCGGAAGCCGGAAGCCGGAAACCAGAAGTCAGAGGCCAGAAGTCAGAGGCCAGAAGTCAGAATTCTGGTGTCCAGTTTCTGGTTTCTGATTTCCGGCTTCTGGTTTCCGATCCGCTGCTTGCGTTGTGGAAAGCTATGGACTACCTAAGGCGCGCTTCATTCGCGCATGGCGCCGGTAGCTCAGTTGGATAGAGCACCAGACTACGAATCTGGGGGTCGGGGGTTCGAATCCTCCCCGGCGCGCCAATCAAATCAAGGCTTTAGGCTTTTGTGGTGAAGCGGCAATAAAGATCATAGGCAACGGCTCAGGCAACACTTTGGCGCTTCGCCCGCGCCAATGGGCGCGCGATCGAGCCGAGGCGCGCATCGCCATGCATGTCTTCGCCGTGGCCACGGCGGCCTTTGCCGGCGCCGGTTCGGTTCCCGTCGCTTGTGCGCGGCAGCGCCCAAGCGGCCCGGTGCTCGCGTCTGTCTCCCGGCGATCTGGCGACCGGGGAGCGCAAGGCTAGGAAGTTGAGGGCGGCGTTATGGCGGGTGGCGGAGCGATGCTGCATTCCTTCACAATCATCGCTCTACGTACCGCTTCGTTCTCGCCCTTCAAACGGGAGATTTCAGGCGCGATGTTGTCTCCGCTCAGTGACGACACGGGCAAGCCAATGAGAAGGACGCCAACGATATCATTGGTGCGGGCATTATCTTGCTGCGTGGAGGCGGTAGCCAGCGCGGAACTCAGCCGACCTTGTTCCTCTGCAAGCTGCTGACAAGACCAGCTTTGATAGCTCACGTCGCTTATGTAGGATGGCGAAATACTCTCTGGTGATTTTGCGCAGCTAACAGCAAAAAGCGCACACGCAAGACCAACCGAAAACTTCAATGATAGGCGCATTTTCCCTGCCCCTCCCCTGAAAGAGCATGATGCGCCGATAATCTCTTTGAGTCGATCCCTTGCGGGCCGTCGCCACTGCGGCTATGCGGTGCACCCGGTTAGCCGCTCGCGAGGCGGCCTTCTTGCCTTTGATCCGCTTGGTTTTGAGGGCGCGTTCTATGCAGGCTGCCCAACTCATTGCCGCGGCCCCCTTCTCTCAGGCAGGTAGCCGCGCCGGGCCGGGCCGGCAGCCGGTCGGGGAAATGCCGTAGCTCGTAATCGAGGGAGCTTACAGCGCTATCGAGGGCCGCGACTTGAGCCTCGGTCCAGGTGCCCCGGAGCATCGTGAAAGAGCCGACCATTGTGGTGCGCACGTCGCGATGCGAGGGCGGCCACGTCGGATTTTTGCGAACGGCTAACGCTTCCTTCAAGCCGTCCCACTCATCCCTGGCCAAGCCAGCGTCGGCGTCGGTGATGAAGCCGGAGCCGTGGCAGACCGGGCACCAGGCATCGGGGTCGTTTGAGCACAGAAGCGAACGGCCACTGGAAAAACAGGGCGGGCAGGGCCGCCAGTTCGGCGTGGCCATTGAAGCCATGATGCCGGCCTCGCCACAGAAATCACATGCCTCGTTGATCGCGTCGATTTCGTAAGTCACGGCCCGGCACCGATCGCAACGGCCGAGCGGCATGACCGGGAGAACATGCTTGTTGTGGTCTTCAACCAGGTCATTGGGAGGCCGGGCGTAGTGGACTTGGGGGGCGTGGACGTTCATGGGCGTTCCTCTCTATGCCGCCAGGGCGGCCACGGCGGGCTCGGGGGCGGGATTGCACCGGCCAGGGAGCACTTTGCCGTCCTGGTGGCACGGAGCGGGCCGCGCGACGGCCTCTGCGAGTGGCGCGGGGGCAAGAGCGGTCATCCGTGGCTGCCGTGGGGCACCAGGCACGGGTGAAAGCCGGGGTCGCGCCGGTGGCCTCCACCCTGACCCTGGCCGGTCGGGTCGAGTACGTCATAGTTCAGCCCGTCGACCGGGCGGGCACCGCGGCCTCGCCTCCCGTCGCGCCGGACACGGTTGAGCACTTCGCCGGCGCCGCCGCTTCCGAGCATGAAATATTGAAGCGCCTCGGCGACGTGAGACCACGGCCCTTTGTCCGGGCGGTCCGCGTGCGTCGCGCCGGACGCCGCGGAACTCAGTTCGCGGAAGCAATACTTGCCGGCGCAAGCCTGGCGCAGGGTAGTGCAAGTGGGTGAGATAATCAGAGCCGGCTTGCCGTCGACCAATTTTCCGAAGCCGTTAAGCACCGCTTCCCGCCGCATCGCAAAATCATTGGTTGGCGCCGGGCGGCAGCGGAAGCCGGTCGCCTCCCGCAAGACCTCCAAAACGGTCCTCTCATCTGTCTGCACACGCTGGTTGCCAGCCGGGTCGCCAAACAGCGTATCGACCTCATGGCGCGGGTAGTGCTCGCGCAAATGTTCGGTCAGAATATTGGCAAAACGCACGATGCCCATGTTTTCGGAAACCGCTTCCGAAAGGACGGCGCGTCTCCCGTCCGGCAAGACCTGGCCGATCACCGCGCTAGGCTGCAACCCGAAGTCGCAGCCGATCAGAAGCGGCAATCCGGGGACGGCCTGCAAAGGCTCCGGCGCTACGTGCACGGCCTCGCGGTAGTTGGAATAAACCGCCCTGCCCTCGGTGATCGTGCCAAACTTTCCGTGGCAGTAAATGGCAATAAAATCCTCGTCCTTCCCTTGCGCAAGGCGCGTGTAGTAATTTTGGCCGCCCGGCAGGTTGGCCAGGTTCTCGGCGTCCGGCCCAAGGCCGCTCGGCTGGTGGAAAAGTTCGTACTCGGAAGGCGGATCGGTAACGAATAGTTTATGTGCCCAATGGCTATCGTCCCAAGGGTTGCTGTCGGCGATGATGCCCGAATACGAGGGGCCGACGCCTTGGAACATAGGCGGATAGCGACCCACCCGGCCAGTCAAAGCCTGAAAAATGGAAAGCGGGATCTCGCGGAGTTCGTTGACGAACGCGAAACTCAATTCCAGGCTGAGAAGCTTGGCTACGTCGGTGTCGCTATCAAGTGCCAAGAAGAGCACTTCCAGGTCGACAGCGCCGGATTTGAGCGTGTAGGTGACGGGCGGTTGCAGGTTGAAGGTGCCGGCGCCTCCGGTCCATTCCTTGAATGTCTTGATGCTTGTGGTCTTGAGGGCCGGATACGTATTCCGGATTATCGCGGCGCGTGTCCGCCGCTTCCCGTCCCGGCCGGGCTCCTGCTCGGCGGCCCGCCAGATCGTCTCGACGCAATTCGCAACGGTTTTTCCGCTGCCGAAGGGGCCAACAATACAACGGGCGAACTTGTCCGACTTATGGAAACGTTCGATCGTAGGGCCTGCGTAATCGTACTTAATTTGGTTGAGGGGATCAGCCATCGGCGTCGTGCTCGATAGTCTTGGAGGCGTGGCGGTCTGGCAAAATAAATGTGACGGCATTTCCGCTGTGTTGAACGGATTGGCGATCGACCATATGACCGTGCAACTTGGCCATCAGTTCCGTAGCTCTTACGAGCGCCGTGGCGTTCTGGGTCGATTTAGCGAATTCGGCGCTGTCCATAAGCATCTCGGCGGCGCGGTCGAAATCGAAGGTCGTCTTTTTCGCGATAATTTTTCTGAACGCGTCGATCGCCGAGGCCACGTCGCGCCTCGCCAACAGCCGGTACCCGGTGTTTTTTGAGCTTGAGGCGGCATAGCCGGCGTGCCGGGCCGCGTCCGCGGCATTGTTTCCGTTCAATAGGTAGGTGCGCGCGAATACCGCCAGGCGCGGCTTCAAATTTCCGATCGCGGCGTCGAGGGTGATCTGCTCCTCGGGGGTCAGGTCTTGGCGGACTGGCGGCAGCGCTACTTTCGACATTTTCAGCTACCCAAAATTATGTGGCTCGCGCACGGCGGGGAAATCGTGCGGGCGAATTGGAGCCAGATAGCCGGGCCGCCGCGCGATTTTGGGGGTGCCGGGTGGGTGCCTCCCTTGCCGGATTGAGGGCGGGGGCGGGTAAGCCGATTGGACCCGCTGATTGCCGATCAGCCGGCCCGGCGCCGACCCTTCGTCCGCTCTGGCTTGGTCGCAGTCCTGGTCGTGCACTGGTCGCTGGTAGAGGCGCCGGCTCCGAGCCGGAGAGGGAGGAGCAGCCCGGAGCCGGCGACTGCCTGCGCCTGCGGCGTCGTTAGCCTGGCGGACGAGGCCACGAGTGGCGCCAGCTTGGCGGAGGCAGATGGCGCGCATTGTCAGACCTTGGTGTTCTTGGCCCTGGCCTCGACGGCTCCGGCTTCGACCATCCTGCCGAACATCCGCGCTCGCGCCCTGTTTGTCTCCTGTTCCTCGGTCAGCGGCTTGGAACCAGGGCCGCCGGCACTGGCAATTTGAAGCGCCTTGCGCTCGTCGAGGCGAAGCTTGTGGTCCGCCGATAGCGGGTCCATGAGGGCGGCAACTACCTTTGGATCGGCCTCCAATTGGGCCAGGCGCGCCTTCGCGGCGGCCGGCGAGCTAGGGATCACGACGCCGCCGTCTCGTGCGTCAATCGCCAAGGCGGTCGAGCCGAGCGTAACTAGGGGATCAGCCATCGTTGTTCACTCCATCCTGGTGGCGCGGATCGTCGCCGTGCCGGTTGCCCACGTCCGGGCTGACGGGCGGTTGCAGGTCTTCGGCCGCCTCGCGCGCCCTGTTGACGCGCCGGTCGAGGCGTGCGGCCTTGTCGAATGCGTCTGCGATTGGATCGGTCATGCGGCGGCCTCTTCTTTCTCAATGCTGTCGTTTCCCCAACCAGTGAGTGCCCTTCGATTACTCCCGGCAACATGATCGGCTAGGCCAAGATGCGTCGGCTGAATATCCCGCGCATTCGGGAACAATCGACCGAGGCCGGCCCGGATCATCGAATTGGCGAGATGAAGTTCCGGCTCCGACCGGGCCAGGATGCCGCACTGTTCGCGCGGCACCGCGACCTGCATAGCGGTTGTTAACTCGACAACCGTTCGGAAGGCCTCGCCAGCGGCCCTCAGAGCCTCCTCGGCCCGATCGGCGGCGGCCCGGCGCTCCTGGCCCATCTTTCTGACCTTTTGCCATTCTGAGGCTTCCTGTGAAGCCCGGCGATCGGCCTCAAGATCGTCGATGACCTTTGAGAACACGACGCAACGGCGCTCCTCGACCGCCAGTGCCGCGGCGGCGGCGGAAACGCGCTGATGCGCTTTGGCCTCGGTTTCGGGGTTGCCACCGGCGATTGCCTGGTCTAGGCGGCGCTCCTCAGCCTCGAATTCGGCTGTCCGGGCGACAACGGCACGTTCAGCCTCGATTAGAGAAGTCTCGGCTTCTGCGATACGTTTCTCAAAAGTCATGGGATTTCGTCCTTGTGAATGGGCTAGGTCATCTATTGTAGCGCGGCCGGGGGGAGGCGGGCAAGCCCAAAGTGGCTTTAAGTCATTGAAATCACAGCCTAATTAGCGCTCACATTTACTCCTTGAAACTCACAAGCGATACCATTACATATCTGTCAACGAAGGGTGACAGGAGCGTTATGGCCATGAATAAAGGGAAATTCGTCGCTTACTATCGCGTCTCCACGGCGCGCCAGGGGCGGTCCGGCCTTGGGCTGGAAGCGCAGCGCAAAGCGGTCGAGGATTATCTGAACGGCGGCGGCTGGCAGATCGTTGCCGAGTTTACCGAGGTCGAGAGTGGCCGGAAGGCAGATCGACCGGAGCTTGCCAAGGCGCTGGCGGCGGCGCGGCTCCACAAGGCAACGTTGGTGATTGCCAAGCTCGACCGGCTGTCGCGCGACGCGCATTTCCTTCTCGGTCTGCACAAGGCCGGCGTCGAGTTTGTCGCCTGCGATCTACCGTCCGCCAACCGCCTCACGGTCACGGTCTTAGCGGCCGTCGCCGAGCATGAACGCGAAATGATATCCCAGCGCACCAAGGCCGCGCTCGCAGCGGCCAAGCGCCGCGGCGTGAAGCTCGGCGGCGATCGCGGTCAGAAGCCGTCCCAAACGGCCCAAGAAGCCGGCAGGGCCGCTATCGCCAAGCGCGTCGCTGCCAGGGCAGCGGACTTGAAGCCGACGCTTGACGAACTCGCCGGCCTAACGCTGCAAGCGGCAGCTGACGAACTTAATCGGCGGCGCATCCCCACAGCCAGGGGCGGCGGCTGGTCGCCTGTGCAAGTGAAGCGGGCTCGCGAGGCGGCGGCGAAGCCGCGGAACTGAAAACTGGCCAATCGCTCGCGTCGGGCAAGTGAGACTTGCCAGGCTCGGATACGTCGCGGCCCGCAAGCCGGCCGCCAGGGCATCCTAGAGCGGTCGAGCTTGGCAATCCCGGCGCCAGGGCCGAGGGCAGCGCCAGGACCGGGCTTACAGGGCGGCGCCAGGGCCGGGCTTACAGGGCGGCGCCAGGACCGGGCTCACAGGGCAGCGCCAGGACCGGGCTCACAGGGCAGCGCCAGGACCGGGCTTACAGGGCAGCGCCAGGACCGGGCTTACAGGGCGGCGCCAGGGCCGGGCTTACAGGGCAGCGCCAGGACCGGGCTCACAGGGCAGCGCCAGGACCG
>JAUYJB010000155.1 GCA_030688605.1 Hyphomicrobiales bacterium | reverse complement strand
GGCTCGCCGGGCGATGCGGTGCATCGGTCAAGAGCCGCAACACCGCCACGGCGCAAAAGAACCCGGCCTTCGGTGGGCCAAATCGGCCCACCGGGTTCGTTGCGGCGCTCGCCCGATATCCCGTATCGCGCGTCGCGCCGCGCCTGCCCGGATGTACCGCCTTGGCCCATCGAATTGATTCCCTATAACCATGAACCGCTCTAGCCGATCCGCTCGACCGCCACCGCCGTGGCCTCGCCGCCGCCAATGCACAGCGCCGCGATGCCCTTGTCGACGTCATATTGGGCCATCGCCGAAAGCAGCGTCACCAGGATGCGGGCGCCCGACGCGCCGATCGGATGGCCGAGAGCACAGGCGCCGCCATGGACGTTGACCTGATCGTGCGGCAGGTCGAGATCGCGCATCGCGGCCATGGTCACCACCGCGAAGGCTTCGTTGATCTCGTAAAGCCCGACATCCTTCTTCGACCAGCCGGTCTCATCCATCAGCTTCTTGACCGCGCCGATGGGGGCGGTCGTGAACCAAGCCGGCTCCTGGGAGTGGCTTGCGGTAGCGGCGATGCGGGCGAGCGGCGTAAGCCCGCGACGTTTGGCCTCCGAGGCGCGCATCACCACCAGCGCCGCGGCACCGTCGGAAATCGAGCTCGAATTGGCTGCGGTGACGGTGCCGTCGGGGCGGAAGGCGGGCTTGAGCTGCGGAATCTTTTCCGGATTGCCCTTGCCGGGCTGCTCGTCGATGGTCACGACCGTATCGCCCTTGCGCGCGGAAATGGTCACCGCAACGATTTCGCTTGCAAAATGGCCGTTCTCGGTTGCCGCGCGGGCGCGTTTCAGGGATTCGATCGCATAGGCGTCCTGCGCGTCGCGGGTGAACTGGTAGTGCCGGGCCGTGTCCTCGGCGAAGGTGCCCATCAGCCGGCCCTTGTCGTAGGCGTCCTCCAGCCCGTCGAGGAACATGTGGTCCTTGATCTCGCCGTGGCCGAGGCGCAGCCCGCCACGCGCCTTGGGCACCAGATAGGGCGCGTTGGTCATCGATTCCATGCCGCCGGCGACGACGATGTCGGCCGAGCCGGCCTTGAGCGCGTCGCAGGCCATCATCACCGTCTTCATGCCCGAGCCGCACATCTTGTTGACAGTCGCGCATGGCACCGACAGCGGCAGCCCGGCGCCGAGCGAGGCCTGGCGCGCCGGCGCCTGCCCCTGGCCCGCCGCCAGCACGCACCCCATCAGCACCTCGCTCACGTCAGCGGGCGGGACGCCGGCGCGCTCGAGCGCCGCGCCGATCGCGCCGGAGCCGAGCTCCGCGGCGCTCTTCAGCGCCAAATCCCCCTGGAAACCGCCCATCGGCGTGCGCGCCATGCCTACGACGACGATCGGATCGGATCCGTTGGAACGTTTCATGACCATCCCCTTTGGCTGCCTCGCAACAATCTATTGCTTCGCACCATATTCCTGTTGCGGCGCACATCCAAGGCCCGTCGCGACGCTATATTGCCGCGCCACGCCAGGGCACCGGAAAACGCCCCGATCACTCCGGTTGCGGCGGCGCCCGCCGCAACTCGACCGGCGTGCGCATGATGATCTCGCGGTGCGGGAAGGGAATTGCGATTCCGGCCTCCTTGAAGGCGTCCCACAGGGCGAGAAACACTTGGCCGCGCACATTGGCGACGCCCCGCTCGGGATCCTGGATCCAGAACCGTAACACGAAATCGATCGAGGAATCCCCGAAATCGGCCACGTGGCAGACGGGCTCCGGACTGCGCGCCACCCGCTCGACGGTCTTGGTCGCCGCGATGGCGGTCTCGCGCACCTGGTGCGGGTCGCTCTCGTAAGAAACGCCGAAGGTGATCTCGAGGCGGATATTGCGCGAGGAGAACGACCAGTTGATGACCTGCTGGGTGACGAAATCCTCGTTCGGGATCAGATATTCGCGCCCGTCGCGGGTGACCACCGAGACATAGCGCGAGCGCAGGGTGGTGATCCAGCCGAACGTATCGCCGAGCGTGATGACGTCGCCCGGCTTGATCGACTTGTCGAGCAGGATGATGATGCCGCTCACCAGGTTCGAGACCACCTTCTGCAAACCGAAGCCGAGGCCGAGGCCGACGGCGCCGGAAAAGACGGCAAGCGCCGTCAGATTGACGCCGATGGCCATCAGGGCCACGAAGAAGGCGATCGCGACCAGCGTGATCTTGACGATCTTGCCGATCAGCACCTGCATCGAGGGCGTGAGGTCCTTGTTGACGGAGAGCCTGCGGTCGAGGAGATGGCCGGCGGCACCTGCAAGCCACAACAGGAAGGTGAGCAGGATCGCGCCCTTGACCAGCGCCCACACCGACAGGTGCATCTCGCCGATATCGAAGGACAGCGACTGCATCAGTTCGATGGCCGGACCGAGCAGGCCGAGAATATTGAGCGCGGCGGCGGCCCAGGCGACGATCGCGACGGTGTGCGCCAGCGTCCGGTTGCGAATGATCCGCGAGCCGACCGACAGGATCAGCCAGGCGGTGACCAGGCTCACCGCCACGCCGACGAAGTAGCTGCGGCTGTGCCACGTCACCCCGCGCAGGATCGCGTAGCTCAACCAGAGCGTGAACGCGAAGGCGATCCAGCGGATGCGGCGCAGCAAGAGCGCCAGGAAGCGCAGCAACCGCGGCTGGTTCTGGATCTGGCGCAACCGCTGCTCCAAGCGCGGCTCGAGCCAGCGGTGCAGGAGCTCGGAGAAGACATAAAGCGCCACGATCAGCGCGAACTGCAGGAAGGCCCAGCCCTGCAGCATGGCCTGATACGAGAACACATTCTCGTTCAGCCACCGAGCGGCCATGTCGATCCGGGATTGAAAATCGAAAATCATGCGAATCCGCTTTCTTCTGCGGCCATTCAATCAGGGCCGCAGACGCCCGCCAAATGCTTTCGCGCCAAATGCCTTGCCCGCTCGAATGGGAAGGCCTGAAAGGACCTTCGGCGACGGCCTATTGACGGCCCGCAGCCAGAATCGCCTTCAGGGCCCGTTCCATGTCGGCCTGCCTGGTCGCCCAGGAGCTGACGCTGACCCGCATTCCGGCACGGCCGCGCCAGGTCGTTCCGCCGCACCAGATTTCACCGGAGCGCTGAAGTGCCGAGATCGCCCTCGTGGTGCGGTCATCGTCGCCAAACGAAACGACGATCTGGTTCAGCACGACATCGTTGAGAACCTCGATGCCGGCTTTGGACAGCTCGCCGGCGAGCCATCTGGCCTGACGGCAATTGCGTTCGATCATTTCGGCAAGACCGGACCGCCCGAGCGATTTCAGCGCCGCCCACACCTCGACGGCGCGGGCCCGGCGCGAGCTGTCGGGCGTCACGTCGATCGCGTCGCGGCGTCCGCTCGGCGCGATATAGGCGCCGCTGACCGACATGGCGCGGCGCAGCGGCTCGGGCTCCCGGACCAGGGCCACGCCGCAATCGTAGGGAACGTTGAGCCATTTATGGGCGTCGGTTGCCCATGAATCCACCGCCTCGAAGCCCTCTGCGAGCGCAGCGAGGCCCGGGCAGGCGCGCGCCCACAGACCGAATGCGCCGTCGACATGCACCCAGGCGCCCTTGGCCCGGGCCCGGGGAATGATCGTTGCGGCCGGGTCGAAGGCGCCCGAGTTCACGTTTCCCGCCTGCAGGCAAAGGATGGTCGGCCCCGCGATCTCCGGCATCGCCTCGGGGCGCATCCGGCCCTGCCCGTCGACCGGGACGCGCGTCAGCCGCTCGCGCCCGAGGCCGAGCATCGCCAGGACCTTCACGACGGAGGCATGGACTTCCTCGCCGACGATGACGGTAACCTCCGGCGCGGCGAACAGGCCTTGGCGTTCGACGTCCCACCCCGCACGCATCAGGACCTCGTGCCGCGCCGCGGCAAGGCAAGTGAAGTTCGCCATCGTCGCGCCGGCGACAAGGGCGCCCTCGGCGCCGGCGGGAAGTCGCAGCGCCTGTTTGAGCCAGCGAAGCGCCGCCTCCTCGAACAAGGCGGCGGCTGGCGAGCTGACGAAGCTGAAGGAGTTCTGGTCCCAGGCGCCGGCAAGCCAGTTCGCCGCGACGGTGGCAGGCAGGGCGCCGCCGGTGACGAAACCGAAGTAGCGCCCTCCGGCGCTGGCGACGGTCGCCGGAGAGCCGAATTCGTCGATGAGCAAAATCACCTTCGATGCCTCGGTCGGCCGATCGGGAAAAGGTGCCTTGAGAATGTCTTCCAGCCGCTCAATGGAGCGGGCTTCGGGGTAGACCCGCCGCTCGGCGACGCCCGCCAGATAGCGCATGCCGCGTTCGGCGGCATCCGCCAGAAGTGCCCTGATCTCGTCCGTGTGCTTAGCCATGTGCCCAATGTCCGACAATCGCCGCGGATGGCGTGCTCCAAAGCGCTCAGGGCGCCGGGAAGAAGGCGCTGGTGCGCCCGGTCAGCCAATAAACGATAAGCCCGACCCATTCGCGGGTCGCGATATCGACGCGCCGCAGCCCTTCGGAGACCTTGTCGAAGGGCCGCAACAGGTCCACCAGTCCCCGGGTGCGGTAGTCGACCGTGTAGGCGGTGACCGGAAAGCCGACCCGGCGGAAGCTGCCGATGGCGCGCGGCATGTGGTAGGCGGAGGTGACGAGCAGCCAGCGTTCGCTCGCCTTCGGGCGCAGGATTCCCTTGGTCAGCAGCGCATTCTGGAAGGTGTTGAGCGAACGGTCCTCGAGGATCAGCCGCTCCGGCGCGATGCCCGCGTCGGCGAGCATGTCGCGGGCGATATCGGTTTCACGGGCGCCGGAAAAGAAGACCTGCGGCGAGCCGCCGGAAAAGACGATCTTCGCCTGCGGATAGCGGCGGGCGAGCGAAACCAGGGCGGTGAGCCGCTCCGCCGCCTCGTTCAGCGCGGCAACGCCGCGCGCCGGCGAGACCAGCGTGTCGAATGCGCCGCCGAGGACGATGATCCCGTCCGGTGCCGGAGCGGGCTCCGCGATGGGCGGAAACCGCTGTTCCAGCGGCAGGATCAGCGCCTGGCCGAGGGGACTTAAGCCCGCCACACCGAGCAGGAGGACCGCGGTGACGACCGCTGCCCGCCCCAACCGCCACCGGCGCGTATAGAGCAGCACGGCGCCGGCGATCGCGAGGGCCAGGATCGCCGAAGAGGGCTGGACGACAAACCAGACGATCTTGGAAAGATAGAAGAACATCGCCGCCTACCCCGCCTCTCCCGGCGGCGGAACAATTCGCAGAGAACCGGCCTCATGTCCACCGTTCCCCGCCCTTCCCTCACCGATAATCGGGATTGGGATAATCGAAGCGGCAGCCGGCCTCCCAGGCCGAGCGCTGGTTGCCGTGGGCGGGGATGCCGCCGGCCTCCTTCAGCATGCGGGCGACATGCATCAGGTTCCAGCTCATGAAAGTGGTGTTGCGCTGGGTGAACTCGTTTTCCGGCCCGCCGGAGCCCTTGTCGGCGTAGGAGGGGCCGGGCCCGGCCTCGCCGATCCAGCCGGCGTCGGCCTGCGGCGGGATGACGTAGCCCAGATGCTGCAGCGAATAGAGCACGTTCATGGCGCAATGCTTGATGCCGTCCTCGTTGCCAGTGACGATGCAGCCGCCGACCCGGCCGTAATAGGCATATTGGCCGTGGGCGTTGAGATTTCCCGAAAAGCCGTAGAGCCGCTCGATGACGCGGGTGGCGATCGAGGACTTGTCGCCGAGCCAGATCGGCGTGCCGAGGACGAGAATGTCGGCCTCCATGACCCGGTCCTGGATCTTCGGCCAGTCGTCGCTCGCAAAGCCGTGCTCGGTCATGTCCGGATAGACGCCCGGCGCGATGTCGAAATCGGCGGCGCGCAGATAATCGCCCGCGACGCCGTTCTTCTCCATGATCTCGCGGGCGACGCCCATCAGCGCCTCGGTGTGCGAGAGCTGGCCGGTCGGCTTCAAGGTGCAGTTGATGAAGATCGCCTTCAGGCCCGAAAAGTCCCAGCGGTCCTGATCGCAAAGCTGTTGCTGTCGCGGCGTCAGCGCCATCGTTCCCCTCCCGGCGTGTCTTGGCCCGAGGCCAGCGTCGCATGCATGCCGGCTGCTGGCAAAATACGATCCCGTGAACGGCACTCCGCCGGGGCCGGCCCTTGCGTCCGCCGGCCGAAGACCCCATTGTGAAGGCGAGACGGGATGGGACGAGCGCGGCGAGCGTCCGCGCCGCTACGTGCCAACAACGCTCCGATCGGAGGTTCTCGGATGCAGAAGCTGCAGACCCAGGGGGTGCACCACATCACGATCAACGGCGCCGACCGGCGAACGTCGATCGATTTCTGGGAGGGCGTGCTCGGCATGCCGTTCGTCTTCGAGCAGCCCAATCTCGACGACCCGGAAGTCAACCATCTCTATTTCGATCCCGGCGACGGGCGGCTGATCACCGTGTTCACCGAGGAGAGCCGCAAGCCGGACCGCACCCCCAACCCGAACGGCATCGGCAATCTGCACCACATCGCCTTTTCCGTGTCGCGGGCGACCTATACGCAGGTGGCTGCGCGGCTGAAGGAGCGCGGCATCTCCAATTCCGGCGAGATCGACCGCGGCTTCATGGATTCGATCTATTTCCGCGACCCGCTGGGCCAGCTTCTGGAGCTTGCCGCCTACAAGTTCGAGCCGCCGACGGGCGCGACCCACGCCCAGGTGCTGCACGAGGCGCACAAGATCCGCCTCGCCAGGGGCGACTACAATATCGCCGACGAACACCTCGCCGACGCCATCGAGCTTCTCACCCGGCGCCTGTCGGGCAGCTTGTCCGACGACCGTGGCGCCAAGAATCCCTACGCGGTGGAGCTGGTCGAGACGTAATTTTTCGCTCACGGGCAGGCGGGCTTTCGCCCGCTTCAATCTCCAAAATACTCATGCCATTCGTCTTATCGTCACCCCGGCGAATGCCGGGGTCCAGAACGGACTTTGTCGTTTCGCGCTACCGCCGCGACTGGATACCGGCCTGCGCCGGTATGACGGCAAAAAGCCAATCGGACATGATGTATTCACAGGAGTGAAAGTCCTCGGTCTCTTAGAGCGGCATGTTGTTGTGCTTCTTCCAGGGGCGTTCTTGGGTCTTGCGGCGCAGCATGTCGAGCGCGCGGCAGAGGCGCGGGCGGGTACCGTGCGGCAGGATCACGTCGTCGAGATAGCCGCGCTCGGCGGCGCAGCCAACCATCAGCCCTCGGCCGGGTGCCCCTTCAACATGCCGGCGACGCTCAAATCCTCGTCGATGTCCGGCCAGTGGATGCCCATCGGCATGATCTCGTAATTGGCGCGTTGCGCCGCCGTGGCGCTCTTGAGCCGCGGATACCAGTCGAGCGGCGTCGCGATCCTGCGGCCATCGGCGAGCGTCACTACCAGCTCGGTCGCGGTGAATTCGACCGAGCGGGCACGCAGGTCTCCGATATCAATCTCCAAAGTGGTCATGCCAAGCGCTCACCAATTCGCCGCGGTGCAATCGCAGATGGCGGATGATATCGCTGATTTCGTGCGCCGGATACCCGGAATTGATCGCCAAGCTCAAGTCGTGCAACCAGAATTTGGCTTCCATGTCGTTCCGCCGGACGTGCACGTGGGGCGGCTCGTCGCCCTCGTTGCTGTAGAAGAAACAACGGTATCCCCGCCATCGCAATACCGTGGGCACGGTATCCCCCCCTACAGCGGCATATTGTTGTGCTTCTTCCAGGGGCGTTCTTGGGTCTTGCGGCGCAGCATGTCGAGCGCGCGGCAGAGGCGCCGGCGGGTGCCGTGCGGCAGGATCACGTCATCGATATAGCCGCGCTCGGCGGCGACGAACGGGTTGGCGAAGCGGCTCTCGTAGTCCTTGATCCGCTTGGCGATCTTCCTCTTGTCCTTGAGCTCGGCGCGGTAGAGGATTTCGACGGCCCCCTTCGGCCCCATGACCGCGATCTCGGCCGTCGGCCAGGCATAGTTGACGTCGCCGCGGATGTGCTTGGAGCTCATCACGTCGTAGGCGCCGCCATAGGCTTTCCGCGTGATCACCGTCACCTTGGGCACGGTAGCCTCGGCATAGGCGAAGAGCAGCTTGGCGCCGTGCTTGATCAGCCCGCCATATTCCTGGTCGGTGCCCGGCAGAAAGCCCGGCACGTCGACGAAGGTCATCAGCGGGATGTTGAAGCAGTCGCAGAAGCGCACGAAGCGGGCCGCCTTGCGGCTGGCGTCCGAATCGAGCACGCCGGCGAGCACCAGCGGCTGGTTGGCGACGATGCCGACGGTCTTGCCCTCCATGCGGGCAAAGCCGGTGACGATGTTTTTGGCAAAGGCCTCCTGGATCTCGAAGAAATCGCCCTCGTCGACCACTTTGTGGATCAGTTCCTTCATGTCGTAGGGCTTGTTGGGGCTGTCGGGGATCAGCGTGTCGAGGGAGATTTCCTGGCGGTCGATATGGTCGTGGCTCGGCAGCTCCGGCACCGGGTCGACGTTCGAGGAGGGCACAAAGTCGATCAGCCGGCGCATCTGCAACAGCGCCTCGACATCGTTCTCGTAGGCGCCGTCGGCGACGGAGGACTTGGTCGCGTGGACGCTGGCGCCGCCGAGCTCCTCCGGGCTCACCGTCTCGCCGGTCACCGTCTTCACCACGTCCGGGCCGGTGACGAACATGTAGCTCGTGTCCTTGACCATGAAGATGAAGTCGGTCATCGCCGGCGAATAGACGTCGCCGCCGGCGCAGGGCCCCATGATGACCGAAATCTGCGGGATGACGCCGGAGGCCTGGACGTTGCGCAGGAACACCTCGCCGTAGCCGCCGAGCGCCGCCACGCCCTCCTGGATGCGGGCGCCGCCGGCGTCGAACAGGCCGACGATGGGGGCGCGGTTTTGCAGCGCCATGTCCTGGATCTTGATGATCTTGCCGGCGTGGGCCTCCGACAGCGAGCCGCCAAAGACGGTGAAATCCTTGGCGAAGACGTAGACGGTGCGGCCATTGACCGTGCCCCAGCCGGTGACGATGCCGTCGCCGGGGATGCGCGAGTCGCCCATGCCGAAATCGGTGCAGCGGTGCTCGACGAACATGTCGAACTCCTCGAAGGAGTTCTCGTCCATGAGCAGCTCGATGCGCTCGCGCGCCGTCAGCTTGCCGCGCTTGTGCTGCGCCTCGATGCGCGCCTTGCCGCCCCCTGCCCGCGCCTCGGCGCGGCGTTTTTCAAGCTGGTCGAGGATTTTTTTCATCGGCGCCCGTCCCTCCGGAATCGGATGAATGAACCTAGAGCATTATCCGGCAGGAGGGAATCGACCGGTGCGCCTCGGCGCTCAGGCCTCGCCCACGACCAGGGCCGCGAGCCTTGCCGCCGCCTGCATGTCGCACCAGCGCGCGCGCCGCCTCTGGGCTGCTTCCGCGTCCTCGCCCCACTGGGCGATCTGCCAATCCTCGTCGACATGGGCCGCGGCCCACGCCTCCTCGGCGGAAAGGCGCCGGCGCAGGACCGCCAGCGCCAGCAGCGCCGAGCCCATGAGTCCGGTCATGTCGGCGAGCGCGCCGAGGATGAAATCGCTTTCTATTTCAATTTGTTCGCGGAATCCGTCGAGAGCCTTTCGGGGTTGTGCGCGGGGCGTCAAGCCGGCGACGGTGACAAGCTCGAGGCCCTGTTCGGCGGCCCAGGCAAGCACCGGGTCCCAGGCTTGCCTTTGGCGGGCGATCAGCCCCTCCGGCTCCTCGGCGCGGTAGCAGACAAGGTCGGAGCCGGCATAGGCGACAAGGGCGTCGATGACGGCCTCCCGCGCGCGGGCGACGCGGTCGATGACGGTGAAGGCAAGCCGCGTCAGCGGCAGGGCGGCGGGATCGATGTTCGTCCCCTGCACCTGCCACTCCGCGGCAATGGCTTCGGCGAGCGCCCGCGCCGGCAGGACGAGCGGCGTCCTCGCCGGCGTCTGGATGGGGCTGCCGTCGAGAAGAACGTGAAAGCCGCTCTTGGTCTTGGCGGCCCGCGCCCGGTCGTAGAAGCGGCGCCTGAGCGGCGCCCTGGCCGCCCGCCTTGCCCGCTCGACGGGGGTGTCGGCCTTGTCGTTCATGGCGCGCTCCTTGCGCCGGGCCGCGGGCTGTTGACGAGATAGATGCCGAGAGCGACGAGCGCCAAGGCGGCGATCAGATAGGAGCTGACGCGCTCGCCGAGCAGCCAGCCGCCGAACATCACCCCGAACAGCGGGGTCAGGAAGGTGAAGGCGGAGATCTGGGCCGCCGGATAGCGGATCATCACCCAGAACCATATGACATAGGTGATCGCCACCACCCAGACCGTCTGATAGGCGAGCGCGCCGAGGACGAGCGGGCTCGGCGCGAAGACGCCCGGCTCCCCGAGCGCCCATGACAAGGGAAACATCAGCGCCGCCGAGACGGCAAGCTGGTAGAGGAGCGTCTTTTCGGCGCTGACGCGGGCAAGCGCGGTGGCCTTGATGACGATGGTGGTCGCGGCCCACAGGGCGGCGGCGCCGAGCATCATGGCATCGCCGATGATGGCGGTGCCGGAAGGCAGGCCGAGGCTGTCGGCAAAGGCGAGGCAGACGCCGAGGAAGGCGGCGATAAGGCCGATGAGACGCAGAAACGTCATCCGCTCGCCGGGGATGAACAGATGCGCGCCCAAAGCGACGAAGAAGGGCGTCGCATAGAGCACCACCACGCCGCGCGCGGCGCTGGTGTAAAGAAGGCCGGTGAAGATCAGCGCGAACTCGCCGGCGAACAGCGCGCCCGCGGCAAGCCCGGCAACCAGCGTCCTGTCGCGGTCAAACAGCGGGATGCCGCGCGCCAAACACCAGATAAACACCAGCATGGTGCCGCCGGCGGACCGCAAGCCGGCCTGAAAAATCGGCGAAATACCGCCATTCGCCACCTTTATGGCGACCTGATTGAGCCCCCAGCTCGCGCACAGCAGGGTGAGCAGCGCCATGGCGAGGAGATCGAGCCGGTCGGCGGCCCGCGGCAGGTGAGCGCCGCTCATGGGTGCCCCTCCTCCGCCGCGCGGTCGTAGCGGTCGGGATCGAAGCCGAACAGCGCGAAGCTTTGCCGCATATGCTCCGGCAAGGGCGCGGTGACGTCGACGGTGCCGCCGCGCGGATGGGAAAAGGAAATGCGGCGCGCGTGCAAATGCAGCTTTTTCTCGACGCCCTTGGGCAGGTCCTGATCGCCGACATATTTCTCGTCGCCGAGGATGGGGTGGCCGAGCATCGCCATATGGGCCCGGAGCTGGTGCTGGCGGCCGGTGACGGGTTTGAGCGACACCCAGGCGAGCTTGTTCGCGGCCTGGTCAATGACCGCATAATGGGTGGTGGCGTGCTGGGCGCGGGCCTGCTCGCCGGGACCCGCGGCGCGGACGCGGTCGCCCTCCGGCCCCGCCATTTTGACCAAGGGCGTCGCGACCTTGCCCTGGGCCGGCTTCGGAACGCCTTCGACCAGCGCCCAATAGATCTTGCGCACCGAGCGGGTCGCGAACAGCCTTCCGAGCGAAGACGCGACCTGGCGCCTGCGCGCGATCACCAGAACGCCGGAGGTGTCCTTGTCGAGCCGGTGGACGAGACGCGGCCGCTCCTCAAGCTCGACGCCGAGACCGTCGAGCAGCCGGTCGATATGGCGCACCGTCTTGGTGCCGCCCTGAACGGCGAGGCCGGAGGGCTTGTTAAGCACGAATAGATCCTTGTCCTCGAAGATGACGAGGCTCTTGAAGAAGGCGCGCTCGGCGGCGGTCAGCGGCTCGGCCGCGCGCGGCCTGTCGGCGGGCCGGGTTTCGAAGGCGAGTGGCGGAACGCGCACGGTCTGGCCGGCGGCAAGTCTGGTCCCGGTCTTGGCCCTGGCGCCGTCGACGCGCACCTGGCCGGTGCGCAACAGCTTGCTCAGATAGGCGTGGGTAATCTGCGGGAAATGCAGCTTGAACCAGCGGTCGAGCCGCATCCCCGCCTCGTCTTGCGCGACCGTCTTGGTTTCGCCGATGCCCATGCGCCATTATGCAAGTGAAAGCAAACCGGCCAACGTTCTTATTTCACCACCAGGACCGTGCAGGGCGCGAGCTCCACCAACCGGTCCGTGGTACCGCCGATCACCCGGTTGTAGAGCGCCGAATGGCCCATGAAGCCGACCACCAAGAGGTCGAAGCCGTCCTGGGCGATGAAATCGACGATCGTGGAGACGGCATGGCCCGCCACGATATGCGGCACGAGCTTCACCCGCTGGCGCTTCGCCACCTCCTGCGCCTTCGCCACCACCTGCGCGAACTTGCGGTCGGCAAGCTCCTTTTCGCCGATGACCTCCTCGCGCGTGCCGGGAACCCACTGAATTTCCTCAACGCAAATCATGTGCAGCGCCGCGCGCGACGGCTTTGCAAGCATCAGTGCCGTGTCGAAAGCCTTGAAGGCTCCATCGGAGCCGTCGTTAGCGACCAGGATTTTCCTGAACATCGGCCACCTCCTTCTCGATCGGCTTGAACTCGGGCTGGAACCAGCGCTGCGCGATCAGCGTCGGCACCACGGCGCTGCCGATCACGGCGACAACCAGGACCGTGTACTGGTCCTGGTCGATGATGTTGTTCGTCAATCCGAACAGGGCCGAGATGGAGCCGAACGTCAGGCCCGTGCACATCATCAGCGTCGTGTACATGCCTTCGCGCCGATCGAAGCCGAAGACAACCGTCAATGGCAGTATACCGATGAACTTGGTCGCCATCTTCACGGCGAGCAGGATGACGATCAATCCCGCGGCGGTCGCGACGGTATCGAATTTCACGAACGAGCCGGCCTTGAGGAAGTAGAACGGGGTCAGCAGCGTAAACGTGATGGTCCGCAGGCGCACGGCCAGCGAGCGTTCCTTGACGAAGAACGACGCCAGCACCATACCGACGAGATAGGCCGGCAACACGGCCTCGCTGTGCGCCAGGCTCGCCAAGCCGCCGAGCAGAAACAGGACGAGCAGGATCAGTTTTGCCTCCGGCTCGCTCACACGGCCGCCGAAGCGGGAGGCGAACGGCGGCAGGATGCGCGGCACAACCCACAACGCCAGCGCCGTGGCGGCGGCGAACAGGGCCAACCAGACATTGTAGTTGGCGAACACGACGCCCAGCGCCAATACCGTGCCAACGTCGTTCACGAAACAGCCGGCGAGAATGATCTTGCCGATCTCGGTCCGATTGAAGCCGGTCTCGACCATGACGGCATAGACCACCGCGACCGAGGTCGTCGACAGGGCGATTGCGGCGATCTGCGCCTCCGGCCACGGCCAGCCGAGCAGGTAGTGCGCATAGGCCAGGACCCCGAGATACGGCGCCAGAAATCCAACAACCCCTATCGACAGCGTCGAACCCAGATGCCGACGCACGACGGCGCGATCCAGTTCCGTCCCCGCCAGGAAGGTGAGCAGGACGGCGCCGACCGCGGCCAGATAATTGATCCAGTCGGTCGGAGCCATGTCGAGGAAATTGCCGCCAAGGGCGCCGACGACGATCTCGATCAGCGCCACCGAGATGCCGACTCGTATCGAGATCAGCGTCGAGACCAGGGCAAGACCGACCCACAGGGCGGAATCGAACCAGATGTTATCCATGTCCACTCCCCTCGCCGCCCTTCGGCAGGCGCAAATGTTCCGGCGTGACGGCGGGCTCGGGCAACAAAAAACCCGCCTCGCGGCGGGGCCGGCAAGCCCTCCCACCGCATTCAGGAACGCGGCAGGAGTCATCAGCCTCATCGGGCGGTTACGGGGGGACTCCATCCCCGGCCCGCGCAATCTATTGAGCGGGCCTAAACGGGTCAAGGCGGCAGATGGGCGCTGTGGTCGAGAGCCCTATCCCTTATTCGGGCGCTCGCCCCGTTCGGGGTCTTTGCGCAGCTTTGCCCAGTATTCCAGCCGCTTCCTGATCTCCCGCTCGAAGCCGCGCTCGGCGGGCTTGTAGAAGTGCAAGCGGTCCCAGCCGTCGGGGAAATAGTTCTGGCCGGAGAAGCCTTCTTCCGTGTCGTGGTCGTAAGCGTAGCCTGAGCCGTAGCCCTCCTCCTTCATCAGCCGGGTGGGCGCGTTGAGGATGTGCTTGGGCGGCGCCACCGAGCCGCCCTCCTTGGCCGCCCGTGTGGCGGCGGAATAGGCGCGGTAGGCGGCGTTCGATTTCGGCGCCGTGGCGCAATAGATGACGGCCTGGGCGATGGCCAGCTCGCCTTCCGGGCTGCCCAGGAAATCGTAGGCGTCCTTGGCGGCGGTGGCCTGGGCGAGCGCCTGAGGGTCGGCAAGGCCGATATCCTCGACCGCCATGCGCACCACGCGGCGGGCGATATAGAGCGGGTCTTCGCCGGCGACCAGCATGCGGGCGAGCCAGTAAAGCGCGGCGTCGGGGTCGGAGCCGCGCACCGACTTGTGCAGCGCGCTGATTAGGTTGAAATGGCCGTCCTGCGCCTTGTCGAAGACGGGCGCGCGGCGCTGCACCGCCTCGACGAGCTTCGCCGGGTCGAGTGGCTCGGCTCCCTCCGCCACGGCGGCATGGATGTCCTCGAGAAGATTGAGCAGCGCCCTGCCGTCGCCGTCGGCGATCTGGATCAGCGTCGCGCGGGCTTCAGGCGTGAGCGGGGCTGCGCGCCCGAGATGCGCCTCGGCGCGGCGAAGCAGCTCCGCCAGCGCCACCTCGTCGAGCCTTTTGAACACCAGCACGGTCGCCCGCGACAGCAGCGCCGTGTTGAGCTCGAAGGACGGGTTCTGGGTCGTGGCGCCGAGGAGCGTGATGGTGCCGTCTTCCATATGCGGCAGGAAACCGTCCTGCTGGGCGCGGTTGAAGCGGTGGATCTCGTCGACGAACAGCAGCGTGCCCTGGCCCTGCCGATGGCGCGCCTTGGCGGCATCGAACAGCTTGCGCAACTCAGCGACGCCGGAAAAGATCGCCGAAATCTGCTCGAAATGCAGGTCGCTCTCGCCGGCCAGGAGCCGCGCCACCGTGGTCTTGCCGGTGCCGGCCGGGCCCCAGAAGATCATCGAGCGCAGATTGCGCGCCTTGAGCGCCCTTGTAATCGCGCCGTCGGGGCCGGTCAGATGCGGCTGGCCGAGCACGTCTGAAAGCTTTTTCGGCCGCAGCCGGTCGGCGAGCGGGTGCGGTGCGTCGGCCTCCAGCCCGGCGGCGCCGAACAGGTCTTCAGCGCTCATCCGAGCACAACGCTCAAAACCCGGTCGCCGCGCTGGATGACGAGCCGCCAGCGACGGGCGCGGGCCTCGACCGCGGACTTGATCTGCCGAACCGAGGAAATCCCGATGCCGTTTATTTCGCGAATGACGTCGCCCCGCTTGAGGCCGACATTGTCCGCCGGCGTGCCCTGCTCCACCGAGGAAACCGCGACCCCGCTCGCCTGGAGGCCGAGGCGCAGCTCGTCCGCCACCGCCGGCGACACATTGACCACGGTCGCGCCCGAGAGCGGGTTGGTGCCGGAAAGCAGGGTTTCATTGCGCGGCGGGACTTCGGGCGGCGGCTTCAATGCGACCTCGAGGTTGAGCGCGCGGCCGTTTCGCAGCACCTTGAGCCGCGCCGTGCCGCCGATGCCCCTGGTGGCGAGACGAAACCCGAAACCCTCGACATCGGCGACCTCGTGGTCATCGACGGCGAGGATGACGTCGCCGGACCTGAGGCCAGCCGCGGCCGCCGGGCCGCCGGGGTAGACCTCGCTGACCAGGGCGCCGCCGGGACGTGCGAGGCCGATGGATTCGGCGATGTCGGCGCTCACCGTCTGCAGGCTGGCGCCGACCCAGGGCCGGCGGACCCGGCCGCCGTCGTGGGCGGATTCGATCACGACCCGCACCATGTTGGAGGGGATCGCGAAGCCGATGCCCAGCGAGCCGCCGGTACGGGTGAAGATCGCCGAGTTGATGCCGACGACGCGGCCGTCCATGGCGACCAGCGCGCCGCCGGAATTTCCAGGATTGATGGCGGCGTCCGTCTGGATGAAGAACTGATAGTCGCTGACGCCGACCCGGGTGCGCGCCACCGCCGAGACGATGCCGCTGGTCACGGTCTGGCCGACGCCGAATGGGTTGCCGATGGCGAGCACCAGATCGCCGACTTCGAGCGCGTCGGAATCGCCGAGCTCCAGATACGGGAACGGCTCCCTGGCGTCGACCGCGCGCAGCACCGCAAGATCGGTCTGCTCGTCCTTCAGGATCACCTCGGCCTCGAACTCGCGCCGGTCGGCAAGCGCGATCTTGATGTCGGTGGCGCCGGTGATGACGTGGTTGTTGGTGACGACGACCCCGTCGGGCGAGACGATGACGCCGGAGCCGAGCGAGGACTGCACCCGCTCGCGCGGCACTCCGAAGCCGGGCCCGAAGAAACGGCGGAAGAAGGGATCCTGCTCGAACAGCGAAAAGCCGGGCTGGCGCACCACGCGGCTGGCATAGACATTGACCACGGCGGGCGCCGCCTTCTTCACCACCGGGGCATAGGAAAGCGTGATCTCGGCGCGGGATTCGGGAACCTGGGGCTGGGCCAGGAGCGGCGCCGTCAGCCCCACAAGGAGCGCCGCGGCGAGCGCGACCTGTCCTGCGGTGGTCAGGAATTTCATCGAACTGGTCTCCAGCTTGCGCGCTGCCCGACATATAGCCGCTAATGCGGCTCGATTGAAGCGGGCGCCTCGCTCAATACAAAAGAGCGGCCGCGACGGGCCGCTCCCCTCAACCCAATCGTCATTCCCGCGCCAAGCGGGAATCCATTGGCCCATGCGCAAATGAACGCCGTGACTTGGGGCTCAATGAACGCGCAAGATGCACGGCCAATGGGTCCCCGTTTTCACGGGGACGACGCCTATGGGTGCAGTCGCATCCATGCAACAAACTCGGGTCGCTGTATCGGTCGAAATCCTGAGCGCGGGTAGCCTTATGCGGCCGCGCCCTCGCCTTCTTCCGTCTCGCGGGCTTCCGCGGTGGGGCCAGAATCCTGACCCTTGGCGTCCTCGTCGCGGTCGACGAATTCGATCACCGCAAGCGGCGCGTTGTCGCCGTAGCGGAAGCCGGCGCGCAGCACCCGCGTATAGCCGCCGTTGCGCTCCTTATAGCGCGGGCCCAGGGTCTCGAACAGTTTCTTGACCTGGTCGCGGTCGGCAACCTGGACCAGCGCCTGGCGGCGGGCGTGCAGGCCGCCGCGCTTGGCGAGCGTCACGAGCCGGTCGACCACCGGCCGCAGCTCCTTGGCCTTGGGCAGCGTGGTGACGATCTGCTCGTGCTTGATCAGCGACGCCGCCATATTGCCGAACAGAGCCTTGCGATGGCTCGCCGTCCGGTTCAGCTTGCGATGAGCCCGCCGATGACGCATGGCGTGTCTCCTTCATTCGCGAGCACCGCCGTGCCCGTCACTCCCACATGATGCCCCCTCACCCGACCGCGCTTTGCGCCGCCGACCTCTCCCCCCGGGGGAGAAGTGAGGATGCTAATAATGGTCTTCGTAGCGCTTGGCCAGATCCTCGATATTCTCCGGCGGCCAGTTGGGCACTTCCATGCCGAGATGCAGACCCATCTGCGCCAGCACCTCCTTGATTTCGTTCAAGGACTTGCGGCCGAAGTTCGGCGTGCGCAGCATCTCCGCCTCGGTCTTCTGGATGAGATCGCCGATATAGACGATATTGTCGTTCTTCAGGCAGTTGGCCGAGCGCACGGAAAGCTCGAGCTCGTCGACCTTCTTCAGCAGCGCCGGGTTGAAGGCGAGTTCCGGCACCCCGCGCTCTTCGGCGACCTCGCGGCGCGGCTCCTCGAAGGTGATGAACACCTGCAGCTGATCCTGCAGGATCCGGGCGGCATAGGCGACCGCGTCGTCGGGCGTGACCGAGCCGTCGGTCTCCACCTGCATGGTCAGCTTGTCATAGTCGAGGATCTGCCCCTCGCGGGTGTTTTCCACCCGGTAGGAGACCTTCTTGACCGGGCTGTAGAGGCTGTCCACCGGAATCAGGCCGATCGGCGCGTCCTCGGGCCGATTGCGGTCGGCCGGCACATAGCCCTTGCCGCGGTTGATGGTGAATTCGATGCGGATGTCCGCGCCCTCGTCGAGCGTGCACAAAACCAGGTCCGGATTGAGGATCTGGACGTCGGAAACGGTCTCGATGTCGCCGGCGGTGACGGGACCCGGGCCCTGCTTCTTGAGCACCATGCGCTTGGGCCCTTCGGCCTCCATCTTCAGCGCGATTTCCTTGATGTTGAGGATGATGTCGGTCACGTCCTCGCGCACGCCGGCGATCGAGGAAAACTCGTGCACGACGCCGTCGATATAAACCGAAGAGACGGCCGCGCCCTGCAGCGAGGACAGGAGCACGCGGCGCAGCGCATTGCCGAGCGTGACGCCGAAGCCCCGCTCGAGCGGCTCGGCGACGATGGTCGCCACGCGCCTGGGATCGTGGCCGGCCGCGACATCGAGCTTGCTCGGTTTGATGAGTTCTTGCCAGTTGCTTTGGATCACCTGACTACCTTTTTTGGCTGACCTGACGGGGCGCGGCCTGAGCGCGCCTTGCAGATTTCCGAGATTGGGGATGTGGTCTTGCCTCCGCGCACCGGCATCTAGACGCGGCGCCGCTTGCGTGGGCGGCAGCCATTGTGCGGGATCGGCGTTACGTCGCGAATGGTACTTATGGTGAAACCCGACGCCTGCAAGGCCCTGAGCGCCGATTCACGGCCGGAGCCGGGCCCGCTTACCTCCACGTCGAGCGTCTTCATGCCGTGCTCCATGGCCTTCTTGGCGGCGTCCTCCGCCGCAAGCTGGGCGGCGTAGGGCGTCGACTTGCGCGAGCCCTTGAAGCCCATGGTGCCCGCCGACGACCAGGAAATGGCGTTGCCCTGGGCGTCGGTGATGGTGATCATGGTGTTGTTGAAGCTTGCGCTCACATGGGCGACGCCGGAGGTTATGTTCTTGCGCTCGCGGCGGCGGACACGGGTTTTCTCTTTTGCCATATGTTGTTGCCTCGTTGGCTGTTGCGGTCGCGATCGCTCGCGAGCGACTATTTCTTCTTGCCGGCAATGGCCCTGGCCGGACCCTTGCGGGTGCGGGCGTTGGTATGGGTGCGCTGGCCGCGCACCGGAAGGCCGCGGCGGTGGCGCAGGCCGCGGTAGCAGCCGAGATCCATCAGCCGCTTGATGTTGATGGCGACGTCGCGGCGCAGATCGCCTTCGACCATATGGTCGCGGTCGATCACCTCGCGGATCTGCATGACATCGGCGTCGGAAAGCTCGGTGACCCGCCGCTCCGGCGGGATCGCGGCCTGCTCGCAGATCTTCCTGGCCTTGGTCGGGCCGATGCCATGGATATAGCACAGCGCGATCTCGACGCGCTTGTTGCTCGGGATATTCACGCCAGCGATACGGGCCACGATCGAAGTCTCCTATTGGCCTGCCGCGGACACGGCGGCCTCTAAACACGAACTTTCAGCCACACCGGCACAATCGGAGCCGGTTGCCGATCTCTCGCAAGCGAACGCCGGCACCGCACCCACAGATTCTGCTTTGAATGCCGGTTTCTATCGGATTTCTCTCAGCGTCGTCAACAGACTCCTGTTGTTTACAAGCGAAAAGTCTACCTCCCGTCCACAATCGGATCGAGAATGCCGGTCAGTTCTCCGGTCACCCGGTCGATATCCGCCATGCCGTCGACGGATTTGAGCAGCCCCTTGCCACGGTAATAGGCGATCAGCGGCGCGGTCTGCTGATGATAGACCTCGAGACGGCTTGCCACCGTCTGCGCATTGTCGTCCGGCCGCCGCTTGAAGTCGGTGCCGCCGCATTTGTCGCAAACCCCGTCGACGGCCGGGCGCTTGAAGCTGTCATGGTATCCTTCGCCGCAGTTGGCACAGGAAAACCGGCCCGAAATGCGCTCCACCAGGGCGGCGGCGTCGACCGCCAGCTCGATCACCGCGTCGAGCTTGGCGCCCTTTTCGGCGAGCAGCCGGTCGAGCGCCTCGGCTTGGGCGACGGTGCGCGGAAAACCGTCGAGAATATAGCCGCCGGCCGCGTCCGGCTCGTCGATGCGCTCGGAAATGACGCCGATCACGATCTTGTCGGAGACCAGCTCGCCGCGCTCCATGACCGCCTTCGCCTGCCGTCCCACCGCGCTTCCCGCAGCAACGGCTGAGCGCAACATGTCGCCGGTCGAAAGCTGCGCGATGCCGTAACGCTCCGCGAGCCGCACCGCCTGGGTCCCCTTGCCGGCGCCGGGCGGTCCGAGCAGAATCAGCCTCACCGTCGCCGTCCCCTCAGTCTCGCCCTCTTGACGAGCCCCTCATATTGATGCGCCAGCAGGTGGCCTTGTACCTGGGCGACGGTGTCCATGGTGACGCTGACCACGATGAGCAGGGACGTGCCGCCGAAATAGAACGGCACCGCCGTATAGGAGATCAGGAACTCCGGCAAGAGGCAGACAAGCGTTAGATAGGCCGCGCCCGCCACGGTGATTCGGGTCAGCACATAGTCGATGTAATGCGCGGTCCTCTCTCCGGGGCGGATGCCGGGGACGAAGCCGCCATATTTCTTCAGATTCTCCGCCGTGTCGGTCGGGTTGAACACCACCGCGGTGTAGAAGAAGGCGAAGAAGATGATGCCCGCCGCATAAAGGATCATATAGAGCGGCTGGCCGCGGCCGAGCAGCGCCGTGACGGTGGCCAGCCATTCCGGTCCCTGGCCGCTGGTGAAATTCGCTACCGTGATCGGCAACAGCAGGATCGAGGAGGCGAAGATCGGAGGAATCACGCCGGCGGTATTCAATTTCAGCGGCAGGTGCGAGGAATCGCCCTGATAGAGCTTGTTGCCGACCTGTCGCTTCGGATACTGGATCAGGATGCGCCGCTGCGCCCGCTCCATGAACACGATGAAGGCGATGACGATCAGCGCCATGACGCCGACGCCGACGATCACCATCGTCGACAGGGCGCCCTGGCGCCCGAGTTCGAGGGTTCCGACGAGCGCCGAGGGAAGCTCCGCCACGATGCCGGAGAAGATGATCAGCGAGATGCCGTTGCCGATGCCGCGGGCGGTGATCTGCTCGCCCAGCCACATCAGGAACACGGTGCCGCCGGTAAGCGTGATGACCGTGGTGATGCGGAAGAACCAGCCGGGATCGACCACCACATTGCCGGCGCCCTCAAGCCCGACCGCGATGCCGTAGCCCTGCAGGGCGGACAGGATCACGGTGCCGTAGCGGGTATACTGGTTGATCTGCTTGCGGCCCTGCTCGCCTTCCTTCTTGAGCTGCGCGATGTGCGGGGAGACGGTCGTCATCAGCTGCATGATGATCGAGGAGGAAATGTACGGCATGATGCCGAGGGCGAAGATCGCCATACGCCCGACGGCGCCGCCGGAGAACATGTTGAACAGACCGAGGATGCCGGCCTGGTTCTGGCGGAACAGGTCGGCGATCGCCTGCGGGTCGATGCCCGGCAGGGGAATATAGGTGCCGAGCCGGTAGATGAGCAGCGCGCCGAGGGTGAACCAGATGCGCTTCTTCAGCTCGGTCGCCTTGGCAAGGGCGCCGAAATTCAGATTGGCTGCCAGTTGTTCTGCCGCTGAGGCCATGTCATCCGTTCCGGGTCTTGCGCCCCGGGTTCCTCAAATCCTCAGAGATATGGGGTCGACGCGGCGGCGCGCCCACCCCCTTGCGTCACTCATCCTCATCCGTCTTCGGTTTTTTGGCGTGCGGCCTCTTGGCTGCGCGCTTGGCCCGCTTCTCCTCGTCGGCCTTCAACACCTTCGGCGCCCGCACGCTGACCGTGCCGCCCGCCTTCTCGACCGCCGCCGCGGCGGCCTTCGAGACGCCATCGACCGCGAAACTCGCCTTGGCCTTGATCTCGCCCTTGGCGAGCAGCCGCACGCCGTCGCGCCGCGAGGTCACGAGACCGGCGGCGATCAGCGCGGCGATATCGATATTCTTCTTCGGATCGAGCTTCTTGGCGTCGATCGCCTCCTGCACGCGGCCGAGGTTGACGATGTTGAAGCGCTTCGGGTTGAGGCTGTTGAAGCCACGCTTCGGCAGCCGGCGATGCAGCGGCATCTGCCCGCCCTCGAAGCCCTTGATTGCGACGCCGGAGCGCGATTTCTGGCCCTTGTGGCCGCGCCCGGAAGTGCCGCCATAGCCCGAGCCGATGCCTCGGCCGACGCGCTTGCGCGCTTTGGCCGCTCCCGGGCGCTCCCTGAGATCGTTGAGCTTCATGGCGCGGTCTCTTGGTCCCTTCAGGCCTCGTCGACGATGCGGACGAGGTGTTGCACTTTGGCGATCATGCCGCGCACGGCCGGCGTGTCTTCCAGGGTGCGGCGGCGATGCATTCTATTCAGCCCGAGCCCGATCAGCGTCGCACGCTGGTCGGACGGGCGGCGGATCGGGCTTCCGATCTGCTCGACTATCACGGTCTTGCCCGCGGTCTTGGCCATCGATGGCTCTCCTCTTCAACCGGGTCGGACGCCTACGCCTCGGCGTGTTCGGCCGGACCTTCGCGCCTGCGCGCCTGCAATTCAGACAATTTCAGACTGCGCCGCGCGGCCACGCTCTTCGGGCTGTCCTGCCGGGTGAGCGCGTCGAAGGTCGCGCGCACCATGTTGTAGGGATTGGACGAGCCCATCGACTTGGCAACCACGTCCTGCATGCCCAACGTCTCGAACACCGCGCGCATCGGACCGCCAGCGATGATACCGGTCCCGGCTGGGGCCGCGCGCAGGATCACGCGGCCTGCGCCGTGGCGGCCAAAGACGTCGTGGTGCAGCGTGCGGCCCTCGCGCAGCGGCACGCGGATCATCGCGCGCTTGGCCGACTCCGTCGCCTTGCGGATGGCTTCCGGCACCTCGCGCGCCTTTCCGTGGCCGAATCCGACGCGGCCCTTCTGGTCGCCGACCACGACCAGCGCCGCGAAGCCGAACCGGCGGCCGCCCTTGACCACTTTGGCGACACGGTTGATGTGCACGAGCTTGTCGACGAATTCGCTGTCGCGCTCGCCGCGGTCTCTCATATAGGCCATATTCCGCTTTCCTGTTTCCTTCAGGCCCGCCTTCTACGCGGCGGGAAAACGTCAGAACTTCAATCCGCCTTCACGCGCCGCCTCGGCCAATGCCTTGACCCTGCCATGATAGAGATAGCCGCCGCGGTCAAATATCACGTCGGACACGCCGGCCCCCTTGGCGCGTTCGGCAATCAGCGCCCCCACCGCCTTGGCGGCCTCGGCGTCGGCGCCGGTCTTCAGCTTTTCGCGCATTTCCTTCTCTAGGCTTGAGGCGGCGGCAAGCGTGCGGCCACCGGCATCGTCGATCACCTGGGCATAGATGTATCTGGAGGAGCGGAAGACGCTCAAGCGCGGGCGTCCGCCCGCCACCCTGGCGAGCCTGCTGCGCACCCGCGCCTTGCGGCTCTGCGCCCCCGATTTGCCTCTGCTGGCCATGGTCTTATCCCGTTATTTCTTCTTGCCTTCCTTGCGGAACACATACTCGCCGGCATAGCGCACGCCCTTGCCCTTATAGGGCTCCGGCGGCCGAAAGCTGCGGATCTCGGCGGCCACCTGGCCGACTGTCTGCCGGTCGGTGCCGCTGATCACGATCTCGGTCGGGCGCGGACATTGGATCGTGATGCCCTTCGGGATCGGATAGGTGACGTCGTGGCTGAAGCCGAGATTGAGATGCAGATTGCTGCCCTGAACCGCGGCGCGAAAGCCGATCCCGACAATTTCCAGATTGCGGCTGAAGCCCTTCGAAACGCCGGTCACGATGTTGGAGACGAGGGTGCGCGACATGCCCCACATGGCGCGGGCGCGCTTGGATTCATCGCGCGGCTTGACCTCGATTCCCGCATCGGTCATCTCGGCCAGCACTTGCTCGACCAGCACCACCGACAATTCGCCCTTCGGGCCCTTGGCGGTGACCTGCTGCCCATCGATGGTCGCGGTCACGCCGCTTGGCATCGGGACAGGCTTCAAACCGATACGAGACATCGCTGCGTTCCTATCGTTTGCTTGCGGCCGGATCAGAAGACCCGGCACAGCACCTCGCCGCCCACATTCTTCTCCCGCGCCTCGTGATCGGCCATCACGCCCTTCGGCGTCGACAGGATCGACACGCCGAGACCGTTGGCGACCCGCGGCAGATTTCTCACCGATGCATAGACGCGGCGGCCCGGCTTGGAAATCCGCTCGATATCCTTGATCACCGGAAGGCCGTCGAAATATTTCAGCTCGATCTCGAACTCGCTCTTGCCGCCGTCATGATCGATGCGCGCGAAACCGCGGATATATCCCTCGGTCTGGAGCACCTCCAAGACGCGCTCGCGCATCCGCGAGGCGGGCGTCGCCACCTTCGACTTGGAGCGCATCTGCGCATTGCGGATACGGGTCAGCATGTCGCCGAGCGGGTCGGTCATTGTCATGCGTTCGCTCTCCCTACCAGCTCGCCTTGATCATGCCCGGGACCAGCCCTTTGGCCGAAAGGTCCCTGAGGGCAATGCGAGACATTCTGAGCTTCCTGTAATAGCCGCGCGGCCGACCGGTAATCTCGCAGCGGTTGCGCACGCGCGTCGGGGCGGAGTTGCGCGGCAGTTCGGCAAGCTTGATCTGCGCCTGGAAGCGCTCCTCCATCGTGCGTGACCGGTCGCGGGCGATGGCCTTCAGGCTGGTGCGCTTGTTGAGATATTTCTTGGCCAGCTTGCGCCGCCGGTTGTTCTTTACGATCGAACTCGTTTTCGCCATATTGCGTTCTCCTTGACCCGCTCCGCGCGCGCTTCACCTAACCGCGGAACGGGAAATTAAGCTCCCTGAGCAGGGCCCTCGCCTCGTCGTCGCTGCGCGCCGTCGTGCACAGCACCACATCCATGCCCCAGATCGCCTCGACCTGGTCGTAGTCGATCTCCGGGAACACGATGTGCTCCTTGATGCCGAGGGCGTAATTGCCGCGCCCGTCGAAACTGTTGGGGCTCAAGCCCCGGAAGTCGCGCACCCGGGGCAGCGCGACCGTCACCAGCCGGTCGACGAACTCGTACATCCGCGCCTGGCGCAAGGTGACCTTGGCGCCGACGGCCATGTGCTCGCGCAGCTTGAAGGTGGCGATCGACTTTCGCGCCCTTGTGACGACCGGCTTCTGGCCGGCGATCAGGGCAAGGTCGGCGGCGGCCGACTGGACCTTCTTGGAGTCGGTCACGCCCTCGCCGATGCCCATATTCAGCACCACCTTGTCGAGACGCGGCACCTGCATCGGGTTCTTGTAACCGAACTGCTCGATCAGGCTTGCGCGCACGACATTGTCGTAGTGGCTCTTGAGGCGCGGAACGTATGCAGCGTCAGCCATCGATCGTCTCTCCGGAACGCTTGGCGTAGCGGACCTTGCGGCCGTCCTTGAGGAACTTGAAGCCGACCCGGGTCGGCGTGCCGTCCTTGGGGTCCTCGATCGCCAGATTTGACATATGAATCGGCGCTTCCTTGGCGATGATGCCGCCCTCCTGCTGGGCGGTCTGGCGCTGGTGGCGGCGCACCATGTTGAGGCCCTGCACGATCGCCCGCGCGCGCTCCGGGAACACCTTGATTACGTCGCCGCGCCGGCCCTTGTCCTTGCCGGCGAGCACGACGACGCGGTCGCCCTTCTTGATCTTCGCCGCCATCACAGCACCTCCGGGGCGAGCGACACGATCTTCATCTGGTTCTTGGCCCTGAGCTCGCGGGTGACCGGGCCGAAGATGCGCGTGCCGATGGGCTCGCCCTGGGGGTTGATCAGCACCGCGGCGTTGCGGTCGAAGCGGATGACGCTGCCGTCCGGGCGGCGGACGTCCTTGGCGGTCCGCACCACCACCGCGCGCATCACGTCGCCCTTCTTGACCCGGCCGCGCGGGATCGCCTCCTTGACCGAGACCACGATGATGTCGCCGACGCCGGCATATTTGCGCTTGGAGCCGCCGAGCACCTTTATGCATTGCACGCGACGCGCGCCGGAATTATCGGCGACGTCGAGATTGGTCTGCATCTGGATCATGTCCGGCCACTCCTCATGCTTGTTCTTCTAGTGCGCCGCCTCAGCGTCGCCGACGACGATCCAGCGCTTGTTCTTGGAGATCGGCGCGCATTCCTGGATCCACACCCGGTCGCCGACCTTGAAGCGGTTTTCGGCGTCATGGGCGTGGTACTTCTTCGACCGGCGCACCGTTTTCTTGAACAGGGGGTGGGTGAAGCGGCGCTCGACCTGCACGACCCGTGTCTTGTCGTTCTTGTCGGAGACGACCACGCCCTGGAGCATTCGTTTCGGCATTGCGTTTCTGTCCTCAAGCCTTGGCCGCGGCGGCCTGTTTTTCCCTGGCGATGGTCTGAACGCGGGCGATGTCGCGGCGCACTTGGCGGATGCGCGCGGTGTTCTCAAGCTGACCCGTCGCCTTCTGGAAGCGCAGGTTGAACTGCTCCTTCTTCAGCTTGACGAGCTCGTCGCCAAGCTGGTCCAGCGACATGTCCCTCGCCTCTTCCACCTTCATCGACCCACCCTCATGCTTGACCTTACGCGCCCAGCCGCCCGACGAAGCGGGTGCGCACCGGCAGCTTGGCGGCGCCGAGCCGCAATGCTTCGCGCGCGGTCGCTTCGGGAACCCCGTCGACCTCGAACATGACCCGGCCGGGTTTGACCTTGGCGACCCAATATTCCGGCGTGCCCTTGCCCTTGCCCATGCGCACCTCGGTCGGCTTCTTGGAAACCGGCACGTCCGGGAAGACGCGGATCCACACCCGGCCGGCGCGCTTCATGTGGCGGGTGATGGCGCGCCGCGCCGCCTCGATCTGGCGCGCGGTAAGGCGCTCCGGATCGACCGCCTTGAGCCCGTAGGCGCCGAAATTCAGCACCGTGCCGCCCTTGGCGGCGCCGGAGATGCGGCCCTTGTGCTGCTTGCGGAATTTGGTGTGCTTGGGTTGTAGCATGGTTTCTATCTCTTCTCGGCCGTCTCGGAGCGTGCCTCGCGCCCGCCTTCGCTCTCGCGGCGGCCGCGGCTCGGCCCGCCCATGGTCTCCGCCTGGCGCCGCTCATGGGCCATCGGGTCATGCTCCATGATCTCGCCCTTGAAGACCCAGACCTTGATGCCGCAGGTGCCGTAAGCGGTCTTGGCGACGCTCTCGCCATAGTCGATGTCGGCGCGCAGCGTATGCAGCGGCACCCGTCCCTCGCGATACCATTCCATGCGGGCGATTTCGGCGCCGCCGAGGCGGCCGCCGGCACTGATGCGAATGCCCTGGGCGCCGAGCCGCATGGCCGACTGCACCGCCCGCTTCATGGCCCGGCGGAAGGCGACCCGGCGCTCGAGCTGCTGGGCGATGTTCTCGGCCACCAGCTTGGCGTCGATTTCCGGCTTGCGCACCTCGACGATGTTAAGATGCACCTCGCTGTCGGTCATCTCGGTGACCTTTCGGCGCAGCTTCTCGATGTCGGCGCCCTTCTTGCCGATGACGATGCCGGGACGCGCGGTGTGGATCGTCACGCGGCATTTGCGGTGCGGCCGCTCGATGACCACCTTCGACACGCCGGCCTGCTTGAGGCGATCCATCAGATAGGCGCGGATCGCCATGTCCTCATGCAGGAGGCGGCCATAGTCGGCGTCCGCGAACCAGCGCGAATCCCACGTCCGGTTGATCCCCAGCCGCATGCCGATCGGGTTGACCTTCTGTCCCATCAGGCGGTTTCCTCAATCTGTCTGACCACGATGGTAATCTGCGAAAACGGCTTCAGGATGCGACCATAGCGGCCCCGCGCGCGCGGACGGCCCCGCTTCAGCACCAGGTTCTTGCCGACATAGGCCTCGGCGACCACGAGATCGTCGACATCGAGGTCGTGATTGTTCTCCGCGTTGGCGACCGCCGCCTCCAACGTCTTCCTGACGTCGCCGGCGATACGCTTGCGCGAGAACGACAGGTCGGCCAGCGCCCGGCCCACCTTCTTGCCGCGGATCGTCTCGGCCAGCAGGTTGAGCTTCTGCGGGCTCACCCGCAGCATGCGATTGACGGCGCGCGCCTCATTGTCGGCCAGGCGTCTTTCCCGTGACGGCTTGCCCATCGGTCAGATCCTCTTCGCCCGCTTGTCGGCCGCGTGCCCGTAAAAGGTGCGGGTCGGCGCGAACTCGCCGAATTTGTGGCCGACCATGTCCTCGGTGATCAGCACCGGTATGTGCTTGTGGCCGTTGTGGACGCCGAAGGTCAGGCCGACGAACTGCGGCAGAATGGTCGAACGGCGGCTCCAGATCTTGATGATCTCGCTTCGCCCGGAGGCGCGCACGGCATCCGCCTTCTTGAGCAGATAGCCGTCGACGAACGGGCCTTTCCATACAGAACGCGTCACGATCCGCTCTCCTTACTTGCCCTTCCTGCGCGCATGGCGGCTGCGCAGGATGAACTTGTCCGTCGCCTTGTTGCGCCGGGTCTTCTTGCCCTTGGTCGGCTTGCCCCACGGGGTCACCGGGTGGCGGCCGCCGGAGGTGCGCCCCTCGCCGCCGCCATGGGGATGGTCGACCGGGTTCATGGCCACCCCGCGCACGCTCGGCCGCCAGCCCTTCCAGCGGTTGCGGCCGGCCTTGGCGATGACGATGTTGGCGTGGTCGGAATTCGACACCGCGCCGACGGTCGCCCGGTTGGCCGAGCGCACGATGCGCTGCTCGCCGGAATTGAGCCGCAGGATGGCATAGCCCTGGTCGCGGCCGACGAGCTGGGCGTAGGTGCCGGCGGCGCGCGCGATCTGGCCCCCCCTGCCCTGCTTCAGCTCGACATTGTGCACGATGGTGCCGATCGGCATGTTGGCGAGCGGCATGGCGTTGCCCGGCTTGACGTCGACCTGCGCGCCGGAAACCACCTTGTCGCCGACGCCAAGGCGCTGGGCGGCGAGGATGTAGGCAAGCTCGCCGTCCTCATATTTGATCAGCGCGATGAAGGCGGTCCGGTTCGGGTCGTATTCGATCCGCTCGACGGTTCCAGGCATGTCGAGCTTGTTGCGCTTGAAATCGACGATCCGGTAACTGCGCTTATGGCCGCCGCCGCGCCGGCGCGCGGTGGCGCGGCCGAGATTGTTGCGGCCGCCCGACTTGGTCAGGCCCTCGGTCAGGTGCTTCACCGGCCCGCCCTTCCACAAGGCCGAGCGGTCGACCAGCACGAGGCCGCGCTGGCTCGGCGTGATCGGCTTGAAGGTCTTCAGTGCCATCTGTCCGTCTCTTCTGTCCGTCTGCCCGCGCTCAAAGCCCCGTCGTGACGTCGATCGAGTGGCCCTCTTCGAGGGTGACGATGGCCCGCTTGATGTCGTTCTGGCGCCCCTTGACGCCCCGGAACCGCTTGAGTTTCCCCTTGCGATTCAGGGTGTTGACGCTCTTCACCTTGACCGAGAACAGCTTTTCGACCGCCTCCTTGATGTCGGCCTTGCGCGCCGTCTTGGGGACCTTGAAGACGACCTGATTGTTTTCCGAGGCGAGCGTCGACTTCTCGGTGATGACCGGCGCCAGAATGAGGTCGAAATGCTTCATGGCGTTCATTTGAACCGCGCCTCCAGCGCTTCGACGGCGGCCTTGGTCAGCACCAGCTGGTCGCGGCGCAGAATGTCGTAGACGTTGATGCCCTGGACCGGGAGAAAATCGACGCCGGGAATGTTGCGCGCGGCGAGGCGGAAATTGGTGTCAAGCTCGCTGCCGTCGACGATCAGCGCCGAGGCGAGGCCGAGCTTGTCGAACTTGCGCTTAAGCTGCGCCGTCTTGGCCTCCTTGGCGGCCGCCTTGTCGAGTAGGATCAGCATCCCTGCCTTCACCTTGGCCGACAAGGCATGGCGCAAGGCCAACGCCCGAATTTTCTTCGGCAGCTCGATGGCATGGCTGCGGGGCTGCGGCCCGTGCGCGCGTCCGCCGCCGCGGAACTGCGGCACCCGGCGCGAGCCGTGACGGGCGCGCCCGGTGCCCTTCTGCCGGTACATCTTCGCGCCGGTGGCGCTGATTTCGCCGCGCGGCTTGGTCTTGTGGGTCCCCGCCTGCCGCTTGGCAAGCTGGTAGCGGACCATGCGGTGCAGAATGTCTTCGCGCGGCTCCAGCCCGAAGATGGCGTCGGACAGGGTCACAGCGCCGGCCTTCTTGCCGTCGAGCGTCGAAACCTGAAGCTCCATCACGCGCCTTCCTTTCCGCCGGTCTCATCGACGGCTTCGGCCTCGGCGCCGGCCACAGCTTCGGCCTCGGTCGAATCCGCGGCCGGGGCCTGCGCCTGTTCAGCGGCTTCAGGCGCGGCTTCGCCGGTCTTCACCACCTCCTCGGCCGGTTTCTCGTCGCTCTTGCCGGCGGCGCGGAAAGCGCCCGGGACCGGCGCATCATCCGGCAGCGCGCGCTTGACCGCGTCGCGCAGCGCGACCCAGCCGCCCTTGGCGCCGGGCACCGCGCCGCGCACCATGATCAGTCCGCGCTCCGGATCGGTCTTGACCACCAGCAGGTTCTGGGTGGTGACACGCACGTCGCCCAGATGGCCGGCCATCTTCTTGCCCTTGAAGACCTTGCCCGGGTCCTGCCGGCCTCCCGTCGAGCCGTGGCTGCGATGCGAGACCGACACGCCGTGGCTGGCCCTGAGGCCGCCGAAATTGTGCCGTTTCATGGCGCCGGCGAACCCCTTGCCGATCGAGGTGCCGGTGGCGTCGACATACTGGCCGGGGACGAAATGGTCGGCGGTGATCTCGGCGCCGACCTCGATCAGATTCTCGGCGCTGACGCGGAACTCCATCACCCTACGTTTGGGCTCGACCTTGGCGAGAGCGAAATGGCCGCGCTGACCGCGCGAGACGTTCTTCACCTTGGCCCGTCCGGCGCCGAGCTGCAGCGCGGTGTAGCCGTTCTTCTCCTCGGTACGCTGCGCGACGACCTGGCAATTGTCGAGCTTCAGCACAGTCACCGGCACATGCTCGCCGGCCTCGGTGAAGATGCGGGTCATCCCCAGTTTCTGCGCGATCAATCCGCTGCGCATGGTCACGTCCTCTTTCGCCCCACCCCTAGAGCTTGATCTCGACGTCGACGCCGGCGGCAAGGTCGAGCTTCATCAAGGCATCGACCGTCTGCGGGGTCGGATCGACGATATCGAGAAGCCGCTTGTGGGTGCGCATCTCGAACTGCTCGCGGCTCTTCTTGTCGATATGCGGCGAGCGGTTGACGGTGAACCGCTCGATCCGCGTCGGCAACGGGATCGGCCCGCGGACCTCCGCGCCGGTGCGCTTCGCCGTATTGACGATCTCGCGCGTCGAGGCGTCCAGGATTCGATGATCGAACGCCTTGAGCCGGATGCGAATATTCTGACCGTTCATGTCTCAGAATCCAGAAAGTCCGAAGCCAGAACCCTTCAATGTCAAGAGCCGAAAACCCCTCTGGCGGTGCGGTTCCCGGCCCTTTGTTCCGTTCATTCGATAATGCTTGCGACGACGCCGGCGCCGACCGTGCGGCCGCCCTCGCGGATGGCGAAGCGCAGCTTCTCCTCCATGGCGATCGGCACGATCAGCTCGACCTCCATGGTCACATTGTCGCCCGGCATCACCATCTC
>JAUYJB010000154.1 GCA_030688605.1 Hyphomicrobiales bacterium | reverse complement strand
ATGCGGCTCCATTTTCGCCCATTGGGCGTCCGTCAGCACGAATCGTTCCATCCCAAGCTTGAATCACAAACAAGATCGAGATGGAATCCCGAATCTCAACAGGCCTTAGAGCGGTTCATGGTTATAGGGGATCGATTCGATGGGCCAAATCGGTTCATCCGGGCAGGCGTGGGCCGCGACGCGCGATACGGGATATCGGGCGAGCGCCGCAACACCGCCACGGCGCAAAATCATCCCGGTCAAATGGTTTCCTACAACCATGAACCGCTCTTGTGGCTGATCCCCGGCTTGGCGTCGCCGGCGTTCTTCGCCTCTCTGCTGACGCTGGTGCAGGCGGGCTACGCGGGCCGGCATGGCCATCATCCTGTTCGCGCCGCGCGCGGCGTGACGGGGCCGAGACCCCATCTCGGAAAATTCAACTAAGCTCTTGATATTGAATGGTGGATGATGCTGGACTTGAACCAGTGACCCTTGCGATGAGCAGCCAAATGCTCCTGCTTGCTTATCCCGCAGCCGCAAGACGAATGCCGCAGCGCCCGCCATTCGCTCGCGGGCAATAATACATAATCTTTTTACTATAAATCTGAGTATTTTATCGACACCCCCGCAAAGTACCGCGCGGCGCCGATTAATGTCCATCCGCCGGACATCAATGCCTCCAATTTTAAGAATTCTAAATATTCTTCAATTATATTAACTGCTTAGACCGACCAGATTTGGTCGGTGCAATGGCATACGCTCGGGAGTCAGGTCATTCGGCTCAAAAGCGTGTCTTGTATGGATAAGGTTATTATGGCGTCGAACACAGCCTCGAAAAGAATTTCCGGGCAGGAAAGCGATCCTCCAAACGGGGTGAGCGCCGCAGAGGACCGCAAGCCGAAATCGACGAATCCGACCCCGGACAGAACTCTGTCCGGCGACGCGGCGACCGAGCGTAACACGATCACCGGCGACACTGTCGCGTTGCCGCCTGCAGATAACCCCGTGGCGGCTCTGCGTGCCTTCATTGAGAAGAAATTCCGGCCCGGCGAGGATGATGAAAGCCCCTGCGAACCGGAAATGCAGCAGCGCGAAGTGCCCGCCCCGGAAAAAGGAAAAGCGTCTTGGACGGGCAAGGTGGTCAAGAGCCTGATCGGCCTGGCGCTCGTCATTGCGGTGGGCTGGCTTCCCGCACTCCGCTACTTTCAGGTCTCCAGCGTCGAGGCCGTGGTCAACGCGCGCCTGATTACGCTGCGGGCGCCGATCGAAGGTGTCGTTGAGGCCACGACCGAAACGATGCGGGTGGGAGCCCGGGCGGGCGAGGGTGACGGCCTGTTCAGGATCGTCAATCCGAGGGCGGACCGCAGCCGGTTGGATGATCTCAAGCGCGAACTTGCAAGACAGCAGGATGAGCAGGAACCGCTGTTGAATCAACTCGCCGAATTGGAAGCACTCCGTGGTGATCTGGAAAATCAGGTCGCTCAATTCCGGCAAGGCCGGATCCGACGCCTCCAGGCTCTATTCAGTGCCCAAACCTCGGAACTGTCGGCGGCATCGGCTCAACGCGACGAGGCAGCAGCGGACCTGCGCCGCTTGGCGGCTCTGCAAGCCAAAGGAGCCGCTTCCCAATCGGATCGCGATGAGGCAGCCAAGGACGCTCATGTCGCGAGCGAAACCGCCAAAGCAATTACCGCCCGCCGCGATGCGCTCTCGGTCGAGCTGGACGCGCTGCGCGGCGGAACGTTCATCGGCGACAGCTACAACGATCAGCCGCGCTCGTTGCAGCGGCTGGATGAACTGGATGAAAGAATCATCGCAGTCAAGGCGGAGCTCGGTCGACTGGATCAACGTCAAATCCGCCTGGGCAATGCGCTGCGCGAGGAAGAGACGCGGTATGCGGCGTTGAGCAGTGTCAATATCGGCGCGCCGGTCGATGGCCGGGTTTGGGAAATCCTGACCTCGCCCGGCGAGCAGGTCACGCGCGGTCAGGATCTCTTGCGGCTCCTGGATTGCTCCGACCTCGTCGTCACGGCCGCGGTCAGCGAATCCGTTTACAACCAGCTCAGCCTCGGTACGACCGCCGAATTTCGCTTTCGCGAGGGTGGTCCGCCGTGGACGGGCGAGGTCGTGCAGCTTACCGGTGTCGCTTCTGCGCCGGCTAATCTTGCCATCCTGCCTTCGGCGCTCATCAAGGCGTCTTATCGGGTCATGGTCTCGGTTTCGGATATGGCCTCAGCCGGACGTTGCCCGGTCGGGCGCACCGGCCGGGTCATTTTCACGGCTCCCGACGGCGCCGGATAAAACGTTACGCTGGACCCATGCACCCGACGTCTAGGACGGGCTGATTGCGGTGAACCCGTTACTCTCAACACTCCTGGAGGGCGCTTGGCCCGGTTTCGTCGCCGCCGGGATGCTGATGGCCATTTTGCCGTGGCTGAAGCGCGACAGTCGGTGGCGAATTGTTCCCCTGGCAGCCAGCCTGGCGCTCACCGTTCGCTACCTGGTCTGGCGCTTGCTGGTCACGATTCCGTCGGCGGATCAAACAACGGACTTTGTCGCAGGCTGCCTCTTCTTTGCCATCGAGTTTGCCGCCGTTTTCGGATCGATCCTGAGCCTGGTCACGCTCATGCGGACGAAGAGCCGATCCGCGGAGGTGGAATCCAATACCGACTGGCTCTTGGAGCGTCCCGAGCTGCCGAAGGTCGACGTGTTCATCTGCACCTATAACGAAGAGGCGGAGATCCTTGAACGCACCATCGTCGGAGCAATGGCGATGGATTACACGAACTACCGGGTCTGGGTCCTCGACGACGGCAGGCGCGCTTGGCTAAGGGATCTCGCCCGCGACCATGGCTGTGAATATCTCACCCGCCCGGACAATGCCCACGCCAAGGCCGGCAATATCAATCATGCGTTGAGCCACGTGGCTGGTTTGCCCGAGCGGCCGGATTTCGTGGCGATCCTGGATGCCGACTTCGTGCCGAGCAAGGCCTTCTTGTGGCGGGCAATGACCCTGTTCAAGGAGGAGGATGTCGGCGTCGTTCAGACCCCACAACACTTTTACAATCCCGACCCGATTCAGGCCAATCTTCTGGCGGCCGATACCTGGCCGGACGAACAGCGCTATTTCTTCGACATCGTGATGCCGGCAAAGGATGCCTGGGGCACGGCGTTCTGCTGCGGAACCTCGTCGGTGATCCGTATGGCCGCGCTTGATAAATGCGGCGGCATTCCGACGGATTCGGTCACCGAGGACTATCTTCTCACCCTGCGTTTGCTGCAGGTCGGATATCGGACGGTCTATCTGAACGAGCGATTGTCGCTCGGCCTGGCGCCGGAAGGCCTGAAGGAATACGTCACCCAGCGCAGCCGCTGGTGCCTCGGCTTCATGCAGATCTTTCGCAGCAAGGACGGTCCCCTTGCACCGGGGAACGGCCTGAGGATCGTCGACCGCATAGGCCTGTTTGAAAGCTTCCTTTTTTGGAGTGCCACCTATCTGTTCCGTGTCACCGCGTTCATCGTTCCGGTCATATATCTGTTGCTCGACATCCACGCGCTCGACGTGGACTTGGTCGACGGCATTTCGCATTTTCTGCCCTATTACTTTGTCCATATCGGAACCATTGTCTGGCTGTCCGAGCGGCGAATACTCCCGGTGATGACCGATCTTTCGCAACTGCTTGGCGCCCGGGAAATCTTGCGAGCGATCGCCATTGGCCTGCTGAAGCCGTATGGCCATAAGTTCAAAGTCACCGCGAAGGGCGGTGACCGGAACAAGCTGATCGTTCAGTGGCGGATGATGGTTCCGTTTATCGTGCTACTCGTCCTGACAATCCTCGGCGTGATAACCGCATTCTCCTTGGATACGGACCGGGCGCTTCAGGATTCGAGCGTAATCGCGCTCTATTGGAGCTGGTACAATATCATGATCTTGCTCTTGGCGATTGCGGTGTGCGTTGAACGGCCGCGCGTGCGCAAGGACGAGCGGCTGAAAACCGAGGAGACGGTCGCCCTCCATTTAAATGGCGAGGTCAAGACCTATACGATGGTCGATATCTCGGTCAGCGGCGGTCGCCTTCTGGGCGAGGCGCCTGGCCCGCCGGGAACCAGAGTCTCCATACTGCTGGGATCGCAGGTTCTGGACGGCAAGATTGCGCGAAAGCTGGATGATGGGTTCGCAATCGAGATTGAACAGACCATCGCCTCGCGCGCGGCAATGATCCGGCACGTCTATTCCGGCTCCCATCGCTCCGGGGTCGATCACATCAGGGCGATCTCGGTGGCAAAAAGAGTCTTCGCTCGTCTGTCTCGCTGAGAGAGGCAGGCAACACCCTAGCCGCGACACCAGGGCGACTGCCAGAGATACCGATCGATTTTGGGGACGAAGATCCGGCCGTCTAACTAATGACACTTCAAAGGCTTAGCATGGTGGGCGGTACTGGACTTGAACCAGTGACCCCTGCGATGTGAACACAGTGCTCTACCAGCTGAGCTAACCGCCCGCGCGCTTCCGGCCGATATAAGGTCGCCCCTGAACTCAAGTCAAGCACGCGGCGGATAGGCTGCGCAGCGCCATCGTGTCGCCCTTGCGCCGCGCGAACCGGTCGGGCATAGACCGCCCATGGCCGAAACCACCTCCTGGCGCCACGTCGTCATTCTGTTCATGGCAGGCGTCGCCGTCGCTCTTTTGATCGGCAAGGTTCCTGGCGCGATCCCTTTGATCAAGGAAGAGCTTTCGCTCAGCCTCGTCGGCGCCGGTTGGGTGGTCTCGATCTTCAGCCTGATCGCGGCCACGGGCGGTGCGGTGTTGGGCGCCCTTGCCGCGCGCATCGGCCCGGCGCGGCTTTCGCTTTTCGGCATGGCGCTGGCGGTGGTCGCCTCGGCCGCCGGCGCCTTTGCCGACGGAGCGGCGCAGCTTCTTGCGACCCGGATCTTCGAGGGGCTGGCCTTCGTGGTCACCGTGATCTCGATCCCGCTGTTGCTGACGGCGGTCACCACCCGGCGCGACCGCAACCTGGCGATGGGCCTGTGGGGGGCATACATGCCGCTCGGCGCCGGCGGCATGCTGCTGTTGAGCGCGCCGCTCCTAGGCGCCATCGGCTGGCGTGGCCTTTGGCTCGTCACCGCCGCGGTCATCGCGGTCCTGGCGGTGTTCATCCACCTCGCGGCGAAGCGGGCAGCGGCGCGCATGGTTGCCGCCGAGCGGCCGCATATCCGCGACATCGTCAGGGTCACCATGCGCCCCCGGCCGATGCTTTTGGGGGTCATTTTCGGCCTTTTTGCCGGCCAGCATCTGCTTCTGATCGGCTTCTTGCCGCTGATCCTCGTCGAGCAGCACGGGCTTTCCGAGCCGGCGGCTGCCGCCTGGGTGGCGGCCACCATTCTCTCGAACGTGCTCGGTAACGCCGCCGCCGGCTTCTCGCTGCGCCAGGGCGTTCCGGCGCGCGTCCTGATGGTGCTCGCCTGCGCCGTCACCGGCCTTTCGGCCTGCGTCGTCTATCTTGATGTGGCGACCGCCTGGAGCCTCGCCGCGGCCTTCGCCTTCTCGATGTTCGGCGGTCTCATCCCCGGTTCCCTGTTCGCGCTGGCGCCAGAGCAGGTCGACCGCGTCGAGCATTTGCCGAGCGTCAATGGGCTGATGCTGCAAGGCTCGTCCATCGGCCAGCTGTTGATGCCGCCGGCCGTCGCCGCCCTCGTCGCCCATGCCGGCACCTGGGCGGTGGCCGGTCCGGCGGGATTGGTGGTCATGAGCGTCGCCACGGTGCTTGCGGTCATGCTGACCCGTCCGCCTCCGGCGGGCCATCCAGCCGGCCGAGAAACGGTCGCAACGCCGGGATCAGCGCATCGAAATGGTCGATCAGCGCGTCGGGCTTGAAGGTCTCGATGGGCGTCGGCGTATAGCCGAAGGTGACGCCGATAAAGGGGATGCCCGCCGCCCGCGCCGCGCGTATGTCGGTCTCGCTGTCGCCGACCATGACCGCGCACGCCGGGTCGCCGCCGGCCCGCTCCACCGCCAAGAGCAGGTGCCCCGGGTCGGGCTTGCACACGGGAAAGGTATCGCCGCCCGCGATCACGTCGAAATGGGCGTCAAGATCGAGCGCCCGCAACAGTTTGACCGCCAGCGCTTCCATCTTGTTGGTGCAGACGGCAAGCCTGCTGCCGCCGCGCTTGAGGGCGCCAAGCGCGGTCTCGACGCCGGGGAAGGGGCGGCTGCCGACCGCGATATTGTCGCTGTAATGGGCGATGAAACGGGCGGTGAGCCGGTCGAGCTCGGCGGCGTCGAGACGCTGCCCGTCGGCCTCGAAGCGGCGCTCGATGAGCCGGCGCGCGCCATGACCGACCATGTGCCGGACATCGTCGACGGCGATCGGCTCGACGCCAAGCTCGGCGAGCACGACGTTCAGCGTTGCGGCGAGATCGGGCGCCGTGTCGGCCAGCGTGCCGTCGAGATCGAAGAGAATGACCGGTGAAACCTGCGGCATGGTCACGGTGGCGCGGCCCTTCTGTGCGCCGGGATGGGCAGGACGGATGTCAGGACGATGTCAGGACATAGAGGAGGAGGACGCGGGTTGCAACCCGAAGGCCACGGCGGCTCGCCGCTCAGATGGCAAGCTCCGAGCGCTGCTTGAAAGAGCAGCGCACGGCGCCCCAGTGCCGCCCATTGACGTGGATCGGGGCATCGATCTCCTTGCGGATCACAATCCTGCCGCCGCCCAGATCGCGCGGATAGGACTGGATCAGATAGGGCCGCGTGTTGCGCGCCGCGGCAAGCCCGTTCCGGTCGTCGAGGATGCGCCGGTTGCGGCTATTCACGACGTTCCACTGAAACTCTCCCTTGCGTTGCGGCTTGGACAGGCTTGGCTCGTGCACCGGCAGATAACCGTTGAAATCGACCGCCCCGACGTAAGCGATCCTCGGGTCGTCCCGCGGCAGCGGGTAAAGGATCGCCGGCAGCACGCTTTCCAGGAACCCCAGGCTTCGGGTGCGATACTGGACCGGATCGGTCTCGGGGATCGGCCGGTAGTCGGTATCGAACAGATCCCCGATCGAAACACGGCCCTCGGCGACGCCCGCCTCGAAGCATTCGCCGATGCGGCGGGCGACAATCTGGGCAAGCTCGATGAGCGGCCTGTTTTCCGTGTTCAGCCTTTCGATGAAGGCGAGGAGGCGGCTCTCCGCTTCGCCGCCGCCGGGCATGAAGGCGGCATGCAGGCCGAGATCGCTGGTGGTGACGATGCGCGCTTCGAGCGCGCCGATCTCGTCGAGCGTGATGGTGACCCGTGCGCCGTTGGCGAGCGCGATCTCGCCATCCGGTTTGACCAGCACGCCGCCGGGGGAGATGTCGACAGCGGTTACCGCGATCTGTTTGCCCGCGCCGGCGAGCTTGCCGCGGATTTCCACCGGCAGCCGGTTGTGCATCTGCCTGTCGGCAGCCTTGGTCTGGCGGATCAACATGGTGAAGCGCTGCCGCATCGTCTCGAACTCGCGGCTCATGACCTGCGCCGCGGCGCTGACATCCTCACCGACCGCATGGGCGTTTTCGGTGCGGCCCAGTATGTCGCCGGCGAGTTCGGAAACGGAACCGATGAAGCTCGCCATTTCGGCGGCATTCTCGCGGATCGTGTTGGATGACAGGATCTCGGTCCTGACGGCGTCGGCGACGGTGCCGAAAATCGGCTCCAGATCGGCGATGGTCTCGGTGATCTCGTCGACCGCGCTGATGCTGCCCTGGGCCGAGCGCTGCAGAAACGCGATCTTGGCGGCAATTTCGTCCGTGGCCTTCTGCGTCTGCACCGACAGCGCCTTGACCTCGTTGGCGACAACGACGAAGCCGCGGCCGGCCGCCCCCGCGCGCGCGGCCTCGATGGTGGCATTGAGGGCGAGCAGATTCGTCTGCCGCGCGACCGCGGCAATGAGCTGCACGACATCGCCGATCTCGTCGGCCGCGCGGCGCAGTTCCGCCACTCTGCTGCCGGCGTTGGTGGCAGCCTCGTTGGCCCGCCTGTTGATCTTTTCCGTCTCGTCGACCTGACGGCCGACATGCTCGCTCGATGTGGCAAGCTCGTCGGCGATGGAAGCGAGCATGGCCGCGTTCTGGCTCACCTGGTCGGTCATCGAGGCAAGCGTAAGGGTATCCGAGCGGACCGCCTCGGTGATGGTCAGCTGGCCGCCGATCTGTTGCCGCACGGCCTCGTAGGCCGCAACGACCTTCGTGATGACCCGATTGATATCGCCTTCGATCAGTTTGAAGGTCTCGCCGATATCGACCGGCGCATCGGCGGGGGGGTCGGCGGCGAATATGCCGGCGGCCCGCGGCTCGTCGCCGCCGAACGCGGCCTCGCCCTCGGTCCTTTCCACCGCATTTTCGGGCGGGCCGGCCTTGCTGAGTGGACCGCTCGTCATGTTCTCGCTCTCATCTATGGCAGCGGCAGTCGGGAGCGCTTGCCGCCGTCCCCCGGGGTCGCGAAATGATGTGGCCTCACAAGCGTTTAACTTACGATTTATCGCGATGCACGGTTAATGCCGGCTTAATGGCTGGGCGCGCAGGGCATTTCGCGAGACGCCCCATGGCCGCGCCAGGGGGCCTGTGATAACAACGGAGCCCGGTATTCGCGCGCTCGCGCGCCGGGGTCGACCGGCGCCGGCATGAGGAGAGCAGGATGAAGCTTAAAGACCCTAGTCTGTTGAAACAGCAATGCTATATTGCCGGCGCCTGGGTCGGTGCCGCCAAGACCGACGTGATCGATCCGGCGACTGGCGCGGCCATCGCCCGCGTGCCCGACCTCGGCGGCGAGAAGACCCGCCAGGCGATCGCGGCGGCGGCGGAGGCCTTCAAACATTGGTCGCGGCGGCTGGCCAAGGAGCGCGCAAACCTGTTGCGCCGCTGGTTCGAGCTCATCATGGCCAATCGGGAAGACCTGGCGCTGCTGATGACCAGCGAGCAGGGCAAGCCGCTGGCCGAAGCCCTCGGCGAGGTCGACTATGGGGCCGCCTTTGTCGAGTTCTACGCCGAGGAGGCCAAGCGAATCTACGGCGAGACCATCCCGACCCACCGCGCCGACGGACGCATCGTCGTCATCAAGCAGCCGGTCGGCGTGGTCGCGGCGATCACGCCGTGGAACTTTCCGCTCGCCATGATTACCCGCAAGATCGCGCCGGCGCTTGCCGCCGGCTGCACCGTGGTCTGCAAGCCGGCGCCGGAGACTCCGCTGACGGCGCTTGCGCTCGCCGAGCTTGCCGACCGGGCCGGGCTGCCGGCGGGCATCATCAACATCGTCACCGGCGATGCGCTGAAGATCGGCCCAGAGCTCACCGGCAACGAAGCCGTCAGGCTCCTCGCCTTCACCGGCTCGACCGAGGTCGGACGGCTGCTCATGCGCCAGAGCGCCGATACGGTGAAGAAGGTGGCGCTGGAGCTTGGCGGCAATGCCCCCTTCATCGTCTTCGACGACGCCGATCTGGACGCGGCGGTTGCCGGCGCCATGGCCTCCAAATACCGCAACTCCGGCCAGACCTGCGTCTGCGCCAACCGCATCTACGCGCAGGACGGCATCTATGACGCCTTCGCCGAGAGGCTCGCCGGCGAGGTGGTGAAGCTCAAGGTCGGCGCCGGCGCCGAGGTCGGTGTCACCACCGGCCCGCTGATCAATGACGACGCGCTCGCCAAGGTCGAGGCGCATATCGAGGATGCCGTCGGGCAGGGGGCCCAGATCGTGGTCGGCGGCCACCGCCACGCGCTCGGCGGCCGGTTCTTCGAGCCGACGGTGATCAAGAACGTCACCACCAAGATGCTCATCAGCCGCGAGGAGACCTTCGGGCCGGTGGCGCCGCTCTACCGCTTTTCTTCCGAGCAAGAGGTGGTCGACATGGCCAACGACACGCCCTATGGCCTTGCCGCCTATTTCTACAGCCGCGACGTCGGCCGCTGCTGGCGGGTCGCTGAGGCGCTCGAATGCGGCATCGTCGGCATCAATGAGGGCATCATTTCCACCGAGCTTGCCCCCTTCGGCGGCGTTAAGCAGTCCGGCCTCGGCCGCGAGGGCTCGCATCACGGCATCGAGGAGTTCGTCGAGATGAAATATGTGCTTTTCGGCGGGCTCGGCGGCTAGGGAGGTCCTCTATGGCTTCGTCGGCAGAGGACTTCAAGCGCGCCGCCGCCGCCCGCGCCCTGGATTTCGTGGAGCCCGGCCAGCGGCTTGGCCTCGGCACCGGCTCGACGGCAGCCCAATTTGTCGATCTTCTGGGGGACCGGGTCCGCCACGGGCTCGACATTGTCTGCGTGCCGACCTCCGAGGCGACGCGCGCGCAGGCCGAACGGCTCGGCATCCCCCTGACCACGCTCGACGAGGAGCCTCGCCTCGACCTTACCGTCGACGGCGCCGATGAGATCGGCCCAGGCCTGGCGCTGATCAAGGGGGGCGGCGGGGCGCTGTTGCGCGAAAAGATCGTCGCTACGGCGTCGGCCCGCTTGCTGATCATCGCCGATGCCTCCAAGCGGGTCGAGGTGCTGGGCGGATTTCCGCTGCCGGTGGAGGTTGCGCATTTCGGCACCCGCGCGACCACGGTGTCGATCGAAGAATGTGCCCGCGCGCTCGGTCTCGGCGGACCCGTCATCCAGCGCATGGCGAAGAGTGGAGAGCCCTTCCCCACCGACAATGGCAATCTCATTTTCGACTGCCATTTTCACCGCATCGAAGACCCGGCGCGGCTCGCCGGCGCGCTTGCGGCGATCCCCGGCGTCGTCGAGCACGGCCTGTTCATCGACATGGCGGACATCGCCGTTATCGCCGATGCGGACGGCGTTACGGTGATTGAAGCCTGACCGGTCGCGGCCGGACGACCGAGGGGGCAAGCATGGCCGAAAAATTCGACTACGATCTGTTCGTGATCGGCGGCGGATCGGGCGGCGTGCGGGCCGCGCGCATGGCCGCCGAATATGGCGCCCGGGTCGCGCTCGCCGAGGAATACCGGGTCGGCGGCACCTGCGTCATCCGCGGCTGCGTGCCGAAGAAGCTCTTCGTCTATGCCAGCCACTTCGCCGAGGATTTCGAGGACGCGGCGGGTTTCGGCTGGACGCCGGGCAAGGCGACGTTCGACTGGAAGCGCCTGATCGCCAACAAGGACAAGGAGATCGATCGGCTCAACAGGGCCTATATCGCCAACCTCGAGGCGGCCGGCGTCGAAGTCATCCAGTCCCGCGCCGAGCTCACCGACGCGCACGCGATCTTTCTGGTCGCCGGAGAGCGCGCCGTCACCGCCGAAACCGTCCTGATCGCGACCGGGGCCGCCCCCGTCGTTCCGCAGAATGTGCCGGGCTGCCATTTCGCCATCACCTCCAACGACGCCTTTTACCTCGACGCGCTGCCCGACAGCATCGCCATCATCGGCGGCAGCTATATCGCGGTGGAGTTCGCCGGCATCTTCAACGGCCTCGGGGTGGAGACGCTCTTGCTCTACCGTGGCGAGCAGATCCTCCGCGGCTTTGACGACGATCTGCGCGACGGTTTGGCCGACGAGATGCGCAAGAAGGGGATCGACGTGCGCACCCACGCCAATGTCAGCGAGATCCGCAAGTCGGGCGACGGGTTCGAGGTCGCGCTGCCGGCAGGCGAAACGGCGCGCGCCTCGCTCGTCATGTACGCCACCGGCCGCGTCCCCAACACGCTCGGCCTCGGGCTCGAAACGGCTGGCGTCCGCATTGACGGCAAGGGCGCGGTCGTGGTCGACCGCTACTCGCGCACCAATGTCGACAACATCTACGCCGTCGGCGACGTCACCGACCGGCTCAACCTGACGCCGGTGGCGATCCGCGACGGGGCCGCCTTCGCCGAGACCGTGTTCAACGACAACCCGACGGCCGTCGACCATTCCGACGTGCCGACCGCGGTTTTCTCGCAGCCGGAGATCGGCGCGGTCGGTCTGACCGAGGCCGAGGCGCGCGCGGCCTATCCAGGGGTGAAGGTCTACAAATCGAGATTCCGGCCGATGAAGCACACGCTGACCGGCCGCGACGAGATGATGCTGATGAAGCTCATCGTCGAAGAGAAGAGCGACCGGGTGCTCGGCTGCCACATTCTGGGCTCCGGCGCTTCCGAGATGATCCAGCTTGTCGGCATCGCCCTCAAGATGGGCGTGACCAAGCGCGACTTCGACGCCACCATGGCCGTGCACCCGACGGCGGCCGAAGAACTGGTGACCCTGGGTTAGGCCCGCCCGCTCATGTTCTGGAAGGTGCGGCCATGAGCGAGAACCGCGGTCCCGCAGGGGCGAGCCCCCGGCTCGACATTGCGACCATGCGGGCGATCCCGACCGGTGTCTGGGCGGTCGGTTTTGTCTCCCTGTTCATGGACATGTCGTCGGAGATGATCCATGCGCTGCTGCCGGTCTATCTGGTCACTGCGCTCGGCGCCTCGGCGCTCACGGTCGGAATCATCGAGGGGATTGCGGAGGCGACCGCCTCCATGGTCAAGGTGTTCTCCGGCGCGCTCAGCGACTGGCTCGGCAAGCGCAAGATGCTGGCCGTCATCGGTTACGGGCTCGCCGCCGTCACCAAGCCGGTATTCCCCCTGGCCACCGGCATCGGCCTGATTGCGGCGGCGCGGTTTACCGACCGCATCGGCAAGGGCATCCGGGGCGCGCCGCGCGATGCGTTGCTCGCCGACATCGCCCCGCGCCACCTGATCGGCGCGAGTTATGGGCTCAGGCAGTCGCTCGATACGCTCGGCGCCGTCCTCGGTCCGTTGCTGGCAATTGCCTTCATGGCGCTGACCGCCGGCGATTTCATTGCCGTGTTCTGGATCGCCGTTATCCCTGCCTTCATCGCCGTCGGCTGCATGATATTTGCGGTGCGCGAGCCGGCGCGGCCCGCGGGCCTGCGCAAGGTCCGCTTTCCCCTGAGCCTTGCCGAGCTCAAGCGCCTTCCCGCGCCCTATTGGTGGGTCGTCGCTGTCGCCACCGCGTTTACGCTGGCCCGCTTCTCGGAAGCCTTCCTGATCCTGCGTGCCCAGCAGATCGGCCTCGCCGTCTCGTTCGTTCCAGCGGTCCTGTTGGTCATGAGCCTGGCCTACGCGCTCGCCGCCTATCCGGCCGGCGTCCTCTCCGATATCGGCGGGCGCAGGGGCGTGCTGTTTGCCGGCATCGTCATGCTGATCGCCGCCGACATGGCGCTCGCCCTGGCGCCGGACATCGCCTGGGTCATGGCCGGCACCGTCCTGTGGGGCCTGCACATGGGCTTCACCCAGGGGCTTCTCTCGGCGCTCGTCGCCGATACGGCCCCGGCGGAGCTGCGCGGCACTGCCTTCGGCGCCTTCAATATGCTGATCGGGGTTGCGCTGCTCGCCGCCAGTCTGATCGCCGGCGCGCTGTGGGACAGAATTGGGCCGCAGGCGACCTTTTTCGCCGGCGCGCTGTTTGCCGCCCTGGCGCTCCTGGGCTTTCTCGTGATCCGCGCCCGACTCAGCGACTCCGGCCGACACTCTTGAGCTGCAACGCGTACCAGGCGGCGATGATCCCGCCGAGGCCGAGGGCGGCGAAACCCACGCCCCAGGCAAGCGGGCTTGCCGCTGTGCCGTTGCCGGCAAGGTCGAGGATGGCGCCGAAGGCGAGCGGCGCCAGGGCGCCGGCGCCGAAGCCGAAAAGCGAGCGAATGGCGAGCGCCGAGCCGAGATAGGCGGGCGAGACGGCCTCGGTCAGCGCCGTCGACAGAACCGCCGAATCGCCGATGGCAAGATAGGCATAGACGAGCACCAGTGGCGCCACGATCAGGGTCGGAACGGCGACCATCCAGCCGATGGAAAACGACAGGACGGCGCCCGCCGCGGCGACCGCGAACAGCACCGCCTTGCGGCCGTGCCGGTCCGAGGCCGCCCCCATGTTGAGAGAGGCCGCGGCGCCCGAGATGTGGCCGGCCGCCGCCACATAGGCGCTCAAGCCGGCGCCGGCCAGCACGCTCCAGCCGTTGAACGACAGGTTGGCGGCGACGAAGGCCGGGATCCAGGCCCACATGCCGAGCAGCTCCCAGCTATGCGCCGTATAGCCCGCAACGAGCCGGCGCGCGTCGCGGTTGGCGAACAGCGCCGCCTTGAGGCTCGGCGCGCCGCCGCGCTCGTGGATGGTGTTGGGCATGCGCCATAGCACAGCGGTCAGCAGCGCCGCGCCTAGCGTCGGCAACAGGCCGGTCAGCACGAAGGCCGCCTGCCAGCCGCCGAGCGCCAGGCCGATTCCGGCGGTGGACAGCGACCCGGCATAGCCGATCGAGGTCGAACCAATCAGCCAGCCGACCGCATTGCCGCGCCGGCGCGGCGAATAGCGCTCGGCGAACAACATCACGATCGGTGTATAGATGCCGCCCTGCATCAGCCCGGCAAGTCCGTAGAGAACGAGAGCGCTTGCATAGTCGCGGGCGAACAGGCCGAAGCTGGCGGCCGCCGCCGCCGCCAGCCAGCAGGAGCCGAGCGCCACCCGCTTGGCGCCGAAATGATCGGCGATCCACGAGGTGACGAACAGCGACAGCGCATAGAAAACCGTGAAGCTGGTGACGATCGAGCCGGCCTGTGCGGCGCCGATCTCCCAGGCCGGCATGATGACCGGCACGGTCGCCGCCACGGCCATGAAAATGGCGAACAGAAACACGCGCGCCAGGCACACCGCCAGCACCCACGGATCGCGCCCGGCCGGTCCGTCCCACTGAGCATGGATTGCCGCGGTCAAGGAAAGTTTCGCTCTATGCTGATTTCGTCAGGGACGTCGTCAAGATTGGCACCCGCTCAGATACTCCTGCGCCAGCTGATCGACAACCTGCCTTAATGCCTCTGCCTCCTCGGCGCCCGCGGCAACCGCCTCCTCGAAGGTGGCGAGCTGCCGGTCGGCGCTGGTGCCGCGGCGGACGATCTCGCGCGCATGCTCGATCTCCGCCACGCATTCAAAATGCTCCGCGTCCTCGCGCGTCAGATCGATGAGCTCCTCGACCAGGTCCTTGAAGGGGACCAGGATGCCCTTGCCGAAATCGACCAGGCTTTCGCTGATGCCGTAGCGCTGCGCGCGCCAGCGGTTCTCCATGATCAGGAAGCGCGAATAGTCGCGCCAGCGCTGATTGTCGCGCCTGAGGCGATAAAGCATGCGCGCGAGGCAAAGATAGAGCGCCGCCACGCTCATCGTGTCCTCGATCAGCGGGCAGACGTCGGTGACGCGCATCTCCAGCGTCGGAAACCGCGCCGAGGGCCGCAGGTCCCACCAGATCTTGGTTGCGTCCTCGATCAGCCCGGCATTGATCAGCGCCTCGACCGTGCGCTGATATTCCGGGAAGCTCGAAAAGCTCTCCGGCAGGCCGGTGCGCGGCAGCTCTTGGAACACGGACAGCCGGTAGCTTTTCAGCCCGGTCGGCTGCCCCTGCCAGAAGGGCGAGGAGGTCGACAGCGCCAAGAGGTGCGGCAGGAAATAGGTGAGCTGGTTCATCAGGTCGATGCGCATCGCATCGTCGGCTATGCCGACGTGGACATGCATGCCGCAGATGAGCAGCCGCCGCGCCACCACCTGCATGTCCTCGGCCAGCACATTGTAGCGCTCCTTGTCGGTGCGCTGCTGCTGCGTCCACATGGCGAAGGGGTGGGTGGACACGGCGAGCGGCACCAGGGCGTGGCCCTTGGCGATGTCGGCGATAGTGCAGCGCAGATGGGAGAGTTCGGCTCGCGCCTCGGCGAGGCTGGCGCATATCGGCGTTCCGACCTCGAGCTGGCAGCGCAGGAACTCGGAGCTGACGCGCCGCGTCAGCGCCTTTTCGCACGCCCGCATCAGCGCCTTCGGCGGGTCGCTCTCCAGGTCCCGGGATTTCGGGTCGATGAGGAGATATTCCTCCTCGATGCCGATGGTGAAGGTCGGCTCCTGCCTCTGCATGCGGCGATTGAAGCGATACGGCGCGGCCTTGCCAAGCGATCTTTTCGGCGAATGCCTTTGGGACCCGGACAGGCCCGACCGCATCATGACCTCGATCATTGAAAGGTGCCGCTGAAAAGCCGACATAAACTGCGGCATTCATCGCTTGTTCAAGGCAAGGTTGGCGCGTCGCGATGGCAGAAAAACCCGACATAGACGAGGTCCTCGCCATCGGCAAGTCGCCGCGCAACATTTGGCTGCGTTGGCGGGCGGCGGTGTGGCTGGGGGTGGCGATCCTACTCTTCGCCGCGGCCGTCGCCTATTGGGTCGGGCAGGCCGCCGCCCCGGCGCTGCGCTATGTGACCGAGCCGGCGACGCGCGGCGACCTAACCGTCACGGTCACCGCGACCGGGACCGTGGAACCGACCAACGTGGTCGAGATTTCCAGCGAGCTTTCAGGGACCGTCAGGTCGGTCGAGGTCGACTTCAACGACCGGGTGACCACGGGGCAGATCCTTGCCCGGCTCGACACCGACAAGCTCGAGGCCCAGGTGGCGCGTTCGCGTGCGAGCGTTGCGGCGAGCATGGCCCGGGTCAGCGAAGCGGAGGCGACGATCGGCGAGACGAAGGCTAGGTTCGAGCGCCTGGCACAGCTTGCGGAAAAGGAATTCGTTTCGCGGCAGGACCTTGAGACGGCGAAGGCCACCTATGAGCGGGCCGTGGCGTCCCTGGCGAGCGCCGAGGCCGACGCAAACGTGGCCGAGGCCGACCTGACGGTCAACGAGACCGATCTTGAGAAGGCCTGCATCTGCTCCTCCATCGACGGCATCGTATTGAGCCGGAACGTCGAGCCGGGGCAGACGGTGGCCGCCACGCTTCAGGCGCCGGTGCTGTTCACGCTTGCCGAGGATCTGCGGCAGATGGAGCTGCAGGTCGACATCGACGAAGCCGATATCGGCAAGGTGAAGAACGGCCAGGCCGCCGTCTTTTCCGTCGAGGCCTACCTGGCGCGCACCTTTCCGGCTGCGATCTCGCAACTGCGTTTCGCATCGCAGACGGTGGAAGGCGTCGTCACCTACAAGGCCATCCTGAGCATCGACAATTCCGAGCTTCTGCTCCGGCCCGGCATGACGGCGACCGCCGACATCGTCGTGCAGCAGGTGAAGGACGCCGTGCTCGTGCCCAACGCGGCGCTGCGCTTTGCACCGCCGGAGGAGGCCGAGGACACGTCGGATGGGGGTCTCCTGACCATGATCCTGCCGCGTCCCCCGCGGCGCGCCGAGGTGCCGGCGGCGCCGGCGACCGAGGGAGAGCGGCGGATCTGGGTGCTCAAGGAGGGCGAGGCCCTGCCGGTCATGGTCGCAACCGGCGTGACGGACGGAACCATGACCGAGATTCTATCCGGCGACATCGCGCCCGACGATCCGGTGATCGTCGACGCGCGCTCGCAGTAGGGGGCGAGGCGTGGCCCCCGCACGCAAGACGGCGGCGCCCGGCGCGGCGCTGATGGAGCTCAAGGGCGTCACCAAGGTCTACGGGTCGGGCCGGGCGGCGGTGCGCGCCCTTGCCGGCGTCGATCTTGCTGTCGAAGCCGGCGAATTCGTCGCCATCATGGGGCCGAGCGGGTCAGGCAAGTCCACTGTCATGAACATTCTCGGCTGCCTCGATACGCCGAGCGAGGGGCAATATCTTTTCAGCGGCGTGGACGTCGGCAAGCTGAACCGCGATCAGCGCGCCCTCCTGCGGCGGCATTATCTCGGCTTCATCTTCCAGGGCTTCAACCTGCTCGCCCGCGCCTCGGCTCTGGAAAATGTCGAGCTGCCGCTGATTTATCGCGGTGTTGCGCCGGCGGCGCGAAGGGCGCTGGCGCGCGAGGCCCTGGAGAGGGTCGGGCTTGCGGGCCGCGAGAGCCATGACCCGAGCGAGCTTTCCGGCGGCGAGCAGCAGCGCGCGGCGATCGCGCGCGCCATCGTCACCCGGCCCAGCGTGGTGCTCGCCGACGAGCCGACCGGCAATCTCGACACCGCCCGCAGCCGCGAAATCATGGAGCTTCTGACCGCCCTCAACAAGGACGAGGGGATCACCGTCATCATGGTGACCCACGAACTCTTTGTCGCCGAATATGCCGAGCGGGTCGTGAGCTTCCTCGACGGCCTGATCGTCTCCGACGGTACGAGCACGAGGGCCGCGTGATGCTCTGGGAAACCTTCAAGCTCGCCTTTCAGGCGCTTCTCCGCAACGCGCTGAGATCGTCGCTGACCGTGCTTGGAATCGTCATCGGCGTCGGCGCGGTGATCGCCATGGTGACCATCGGCAACGGCACGACGGCGCAGGTCGCAGCCGACATTTCCAAGCTCGGCACCAACCTTCTGACGCTGAGTCCAGGCCAGGGCCCCGGCCCGCCGGGAGGCGCGCGCGCCGCCGCCAAGCCATTCGACATGGACGATGCCAGGGCTATCGAACGGCAGATCGGCGGCATCCGCGCGGTGGCTCCCACCGCCGCCACCGCCGCCACGGCGATCTTCGCCAACAGGAACTGGAACACGTCGGTCACCGGCAGCACCAACGACTATTTCGTGGCGCGGGAATGGAGCTTCGCGGCAGGCCGCCGGTTTCTCGAAAACGAGCTGCGCTCGGGCAAGACCGTGTGCATCATCGGCGAGACGGTCCGCAAGGAGCTGTTCGGCGGCAGCGGTCCGGTCGCCCAGCGCATCCGGCTGAAGAACGTCTCCTGCGAAGTGATCGGGCTGTTGGCGGCGAAGGGCCAGTCGAGCTTCGGCGCCGACCAGGATGACGCGATCGTCATGCCGATCCGCGCCGTGCAGCGGCGGTTTCTCGGCAATCAGGACGTGCGATCGATCTTCGTCTCCGCGGCCGAAGGCGTCTCCACCGACCGGGTGCGGCGCGACCTCACCGCGTTGATGCGCGAGCGGCGGCGCATCACGCCCGGCGAGGAGGATGATTTCAACGTCTTCGACATGACGGAGATCGCCGCCATGCTGACCACCACGACGACGGTTCTCACCGGCCTTCTCGGCGCGGTCGCCGCCGTCAGCCTGCTCGTCGGCGGCATCGGCATCATGAACATCATGCTGGTGTCGGTGACGGAGCGCACCCGCGAAATCGGCATTCGGCTCGCCGTCGGCGCCCAGGAGCACCAGGTGCTGATGCAGTTCCTGGTGGAAGCGGCCGTCTTGTCGCTGTTCGGCGGTCTCATCGGCATCCTCGCCGGCCTCGGCTTGGCCGCGGTCGCGGTTTCTTTCCTCAAGGTGCCGTTCATGTTCGACCCGACGATCGTCGTCGTCGCCTTTGCGTTTTCGGCGGCCGTCGGGCTGGTCTTCGGCTTTATGCCGGCGCGCCGCGCCGCCCGCCTCGATCCGATCGAGGCGCTGCGCCACGAATAGCCCGCGCGCAGCGAACGAAGGCTAGTCCCTCTTCGGGGGCTCTTCCTCGGTGAGCCAGCCCTTGCGCCAGAAATACCAGACAAGGGCGGCGGCGACGACGAGCATCAGCGACAGCGCTGCCGGATAGCCGAAGCGCCAGCCGAGCTCCGGCATTAAAGCGAAGTTCATGCCCCACACGCCGGCCAGGAAGGTGAGGGGAATGAAGATGGTGGCGATGACCGTCAAGAGCTTCATCACTTCGTTGAGCTTGGCGCTCATGCTCGACAGATAGACGTCGGTGAGGCCGGTAGAAATCTCGCGATAGGTCTCGACAATGTCCATGAGCTGGATTGTGTGGTCGTAGGCGTCGCGCAAGTAAAGCCGCGTCTGGCTCGACACGAAGGGTGATTCGTCGCGGATCAGCATGTTGATCATCTCGCGCATCGGCCAAACCGACCGGCGCAGCAGCAACATGTCGCGCTTGATGAGATGCAGCCGCTGCACATGGCGGCGGTCCGGCGTGGCGATAACCGCATCCTCCAACCCATCGATTTCCTCGCCATAGCGCTCCAGCACCGGAAAATAGCCGTCGATCACCGCGTCGATCAGCGTATAGGCCAGAAAGTCAGTGCCCTGTTGCCTCAGCCGCCCCCTGTCGCGGCGCAGCCGCTCGCGCACCGGATCGAAGCAGTCGCCGGGCCGCTCCTGAAAGCTGAGCACGAAATTGGCGCCGAAGAACAAGGAAAGCTGCTCGCTATCCGTGCCGACACCCGGCCGCACCATGCGCACCACCGCAAAGATGTAGTCCGGGAACTCCTCCGCCTTCGGCCGCTGATGCACATTGACCACGTCCTCGAGCGACAATGAACTGAGCCCGAACGCCTCGCCGAGCTTCTGGATCAGGTCGATGTCGGCAAGCCCCGTCACGTCGACCCAGAGGACCGGCTGGACGCTGCGCAGGGCCTTGATCCGGTCGAGGTCCGCGCCCTCGAACTCCTCGATCGCGTCCCCGCCATAGGCGATCACGCGGAGCCTCGGGGCGACCGCGTCGGGACTGACGGTGAGCGTTCCCGGCGGTGCGCCGGCCGGGCTGCCGCGTCGCCTTCTGATGAGCTTGGCCAATGGCGCAGTTCCCTTTTCCGTTTCGTGACGATCCGCCGCTCAGACCACCTTCTGCAGGAAGAGCCCGGCGGCAAAAGCCATGGCCGCCGCCCCAAGCCCGATGAGTAGCGTCTCGACTCCCGACCAGTACCAGCGCTGGGTCGACCATATGCTCTTGATCGAGCCGATGGCGAAGAACACGACCGCCGTCATCAGGGTTGCCGTAATGGCGGCCGCCGGCAGCGCGAACACGAACGGCAGAAGCGGCACCAGGCCGCACACGCCGAACGCCAGGAAGGTCATCAGCGCCGATCTGAACGGCGAGCGCTGCGCCAGGGCCAGCCCGTACTCCTCCGCCAGCATGAAATCGACCCAATGCTGCTTGTCGGAGGTAACGATGTCGATCATGTGCTCCAGGTTCTGCCCGGAAAATCCCTTGGCCTGATAGATCTGGCGCACCTCCTCGCGCTCGCCGTCCGGGTGCAGCTCGATATGCCGCTCCTCGATGTGCCGGATACGCCGGTTATCGTCGATCTCCGCCTTGGTCGAGGAAAAGTTGGCCGCCGCCATGGAAAAGCCGTCGGCGAGCAGGTTGGCGGCGCCAAGGATCAGGATCACCGTGCTGTCGAGGCTGGCGCCGACGACGCCGGCGACGACGGCAAACGTGGTCACCGCCCCGTCGATGCCGCCATAGACCCAGTCGCGCAGATAGTTGATGCGCGGGCCGCCGGCGAGCCGCTCGGCGATGGCGTCGGGGTGATGGTCGTGTTCAAGGTTCAGCGGGGTATCGGACATGGCGGCAAGACTAGAGCGAGATGATATGGAATTGAACCATTCTGACGGAGCGCCTTTGCGACAAGGTCAAGGGATTTGGCGCCGGCCATACCGGGGCGTACGGCCGAGCCAATGCGCGCCGGATTTGGCGCAAGTGCGCCCGTCCCACCGGTCGCGCCGCATTTTCTCTGGAAATGCGAAAAGCGCGACCGGCACCGTAAGGCTTGTTGGTTTGCCGACGGCAAACCAACGGCGGGTTTCCGAGCGGCGGGCGCCCGCGGCCCCCGGGTCTTGCCGCAGGCAAGCCCGAGGACAGGCTCTGTCGCGCTTGCCCGATGGCACCGCATCGCGCCGCGCGCACCTTCTGGCGGATCGCCACGCCGCTCGCGAAACAGAATTGATCCAATTCCATGTCATCTCGCTCTGGCAGGGGGCAGGTGCGGGGACTCGCATCGGTGCGGAGATATGTGTATAACGCCGGCACTTATCCACAGGGGGTGCGGCCGAAAGACTCGGACCCGCGGTCGTCCGCGGCGGTCCGGCAAGGCCGCATCGTCCGAACTATATACAGGCGTAGCCGGGAGTGGGCCATGGCCGAAAGATGGTCGCCGTCGAGCTGGCGAGGAAAGCCGATCGTCCAGGTGCCGGATTATCCGGACCAGAAACTGCTAGCCGAGGTCGAGGGCCAGATCGGCACCTTTCCGCCGCTGGTGTTCGCCGGCGAGGCGCGCAAGCTGAAGCAGCAGCTCGCCCAGGTGGTGGCCGGCGAGGCTTTTCTGCTGCAAGGCGGCGACTGCGCGGAGAGCTTCGCCGAGCACCATGCGGACAATATCCGCGACTTCTTCCGGGTCTTCCTGCAGATGGCGGTGATCCTGACCTTCGCCGCCGCCTCGCCGGTGGTCAAGGTCGGCCGCATCGCCGGGCAGTTTGCCAAGCCGCGCTCCTCCGACTTCGAGAAGCAGGGTGACAAAGTCCTGCCAAGCTACCGTGGCGACAGCATAAATTCCATCGAGTTCAAGACGGCGGAGCGGACCCCGGACCCGCAACGCCTGCTCATGGCCTATCGCCAGTCGGCGGCGACCTTGAACCTGCTCAGGGCCTTCGCCCAGGGCGGCTATGCCAATCTGGAGCATGTCCATCAGTGGACGCTCGGCTTCCTCAAGGGCTCGACGGTCAGCCACCGCTACCAGGCGCTGGCCGACCGGATCACGGAGACGCTCGCCTTCATGCGCGCCTGCGGCATCAACTCCGACTCCACCCCGCAGCTCAGAAGTACCGATTTCTTCACCAGCCACGAGGCGCTGCTGCTCGGCTACGAACAGGCGATGACGCGCGTCGATTCGACCTCTGGCGATTGGTACGACACCGCCGCCCACATGGTCTGGATCGGCGACCGCACCCGCCAGACAGACCATGCCCATGTCGAGTTCTGCCGCGGCATCAAAAACCCGCTCGGCCTGAAATGCGGCCCGAGCCTTAAGGCCGACGACCTGTTGCGGCTGATCGACATCCTCAGCCCGGCAAACGAGCCCGGCCGCCTGACCCTGATTTGCCGTTTCGGCGCCGACAAGGTCGCCGACCGCCTGCCGCCGCTGATCCGGGCGCTGACGCGCGAGGGCAAAGAGGTGGTCTGGTCCTGCGATCCGATGCACGGCAACACCATCAAGGCGTCGACCGGCTACAAGACCCGGCGGTTCGACGCGATCCTGCGCGAGGTGGAGCAGTTTTTCGCCGTTCACCGTGCCGAGGGCACCCATGCCGGCGGCGTCCACGTCGAGATGACCGGGCACAATGTCACCGAATGCACCGGCGGCGCGACGGCGATCTCCGACACCGACCTGTCGGACCGCTATCACACCCACTGCGACCCGCGGCTCAATGCCGACCAGGCGCTGGAACTGGCTTTCCTGATCGCCGAAAGGCTGAAAAAGGAGCGCGAGGACCGCGGCGCGGATCAGGCCGCCGCAGCCGGGGAGTAACGCCCTGGATTTTGGCCGGGCGTTCGCGGGGCGTGACGAACTGTCGCCCCGTGGGCGGCATTGCCATGTGCGTGTCCGCCCATAAATTACCGTGAAATTGGCACGAGGCTGGAACTGTTCTAGAGCATGTTCCGCAAAAGTGGGAACCGGTGTTGCGAAAAGTACATGCTCAATCAAAGAGATGCGGCCGAAATCCGATTCAGATCGGGTGGATTTCGGTCCAGGAGGCGCGCGAATGACCGAATTTCCGACCCTGTTCGTCTCCCACGGGGCGCCGAACATGATTTTGCACAATGTGCCGGCGCGGGATTTTCTCAGCCGCTACGGGGACGAGCTCGGCCGGCCCGAGGCGGTGCTTGTCGTCTCCGCCCATTTCGAGACCTCGGCGCCCGCGCTGACGACCGACCCGAATCCGAAAATGATTTACGATTTCACGGGGTTCGAGCCGGAACTTTACGAGATGACCTATCCCGCGCCGGGCGCGCCGGACCTTGCGGGACGGGCCGCGGACCTGCTCGCCGCCGCCGGCTTTCCGGCCGTCCCGGCGCGCAATCGCGGCTTCGATCACGGCGCCTGGGTGCCGCTGAAGCTGCTCTATCCCAAGGCCGATGTCCCGGTGGTCGAGCTTTCCGTCCAGCCGCGGCGCGACGCCGAGCACCATGTGCGCGTCGGCCGCGCCATCGCGCCGCTGCGCCGCGACGGCGTCCTCATCGTCGGCTCCGGCGTCCTGACCCACAATCTCGGCGAAATGCGCCGCGGCGAATATGCCGAGGATGCACCGGCGCCCGACTGGGTCGTGGCGTTCGGCGACTGGATGCACGAGAAGATCGAGGCTGGCGCCATCGACGAGCTTGCCGCTTACCGGGACAAAGCCCCGCACGCGGAAAAGAACCACCCGACCGAGGAGCACATCCTGCCTCTGTTCACGGCTCTGGGCGCGGCCGGCGTGGCGGCCAGGGGAAAGCGCGTGCACTCGAGCCACTCGCTCGGCGTCCTGCAAATGGACGCCTACGCCTTCGCGTAGAAGCTTTCCGACCCAGGTTGACGCGCAACACCCTTCTTTTCCTTGCGGGGGAGAGCGCAAAATCAAGACGTTAGAGCGGTTCATGGTTCCCCTATAGCCATGAACCGCTCTAGCCGGGCCCAAGCGAGGCTAACCCTTGAATTTTGCAAGACGGGGATGGGTAGCACCCCCCCTGAAAGATCCAACGCTTGGCACCACCTACGCGCCACCAGAGCGAAGGATTTTTCTTCCTCCGCCGCAACGCCCGCGGCCACAAAATATCTTGCCCGTTATACAACTATTAATATATTAAACGTGATACATACCCGTATTGCGGGATATCATGCCGGCCGACACGGCTTCACTCGGCGGATATCGCGTCGTTCGTCCCGCTTGGGCGAGCATCGTTCCTCTCCCATTCGCCTGACCTTTCCGGGCGGACAAGCGGGGGGGCGTGGCATTTCCCAATCTATTCCCCCGGCCAACGCTCCCCCGCCCATTTCCTTGGCAACGCTCGGGCGCCCGGCCGGCCGGGCAGGTGGCTCGGGCCGCCGCGACAGGCGCATTGCTCTTCCTCGCATGGCGGGATAAACCGGCGCCATGTCACGGCGCAACACAGACAGTCTGAAGATCGCCAGCGCCCAGCTCAATCCGACGGTCGGCGATCTCGACGGCAATCTCGAAAAGGCCCGTAAGGCGCGCGCCAAGGCCGCCCGCGACGGCGCCGATCTCGTCGCCTTTCCGGAACTGTTCGTTTCCGGCTATCCGCCCGACGATCTGGTCATGAAGCCGGTGTTCGAGGAGGCCTGCCGGGCCCGCGTCGAGGCCTTGGCCGGCGATACGGCCGATGGCGGGCCTGCGGTGCTGATGGGCGCGCCCTGGCGCGAGGACGGGGCACTCTACAACGCCTATGTGCTGCTCGAGGGCGGCAAGGTCGATTCGGTGCGCTTCAAGGTCGAGCTGCCGAATTACGGGCCGTTCGACGAAAAGCGCGTGTTCAAGCCCGGGCCGATGCCGGGGCCGATCAATTTTCGCGGTGTGCGCATCGGCGTGCCGATCTGCGAGGACATCTGGATCGAGGACGTTCCCGAGTGCCTGATGGAGACCGGCGCCGAGCTCTTGATCGTGCCCAACGGCTCGCCGTTCTGGAAGGGCAAGTTCGACCAGCGCCTTGAGGTGGCCGTCGCCCGGGTGGTGGAGACCGGCCTGCCGCTGGTCTATGTCAACCAGGTGGGCGGCCAGGACGAGCTGATCTTCGACGGCGCCTCCTTCGGCCTCAACGGCGACCGCTCCTACGCCTTCCAGCAGCCGGCCTTCAAGGAGGAGGTGGGGCTGAGCGCCTGGCGGCGCGGGGCGGAGAGCTGGCGCTGCGCCAAGGGCGAGATCGCCGCGCTGCCGGACGATGAGACCGCGCTTTATACCGCCTGCGTGTTGGGCTTGCGCGATTACGTGAACAAGAACGGCTTTCCCGGCGTCCTGCTTGGGCTTTCCGGCGGCATCGATTCGGCCTTGTGCGCGGTGATGTCGGTCGATGCGCTGGGCGCCGACCGGGTCCACTGCCTGATGCTGCCCTACAAATACACTTCCAACCGCTCGATCGACGACGCCACCGCTTGCGCCGAAACCCTCGGCGTGCGCTTCGACACGGTGCCGATCGCGGCCCCCGTGGAGGGCTTCGAGCGGGCGCTGGCCGAGCTCTTCAAGGGGCTCAAGCCCGATGTCGCCGAAGAGAATATCCAGGCCCGCGCCCGCGGCACCGTGCTGATGGCCGTCTCCAACAAGTTCGGCGCCATGGTGGTCACCACCGGCAACAAATCTGAGGTCTCGGTCGGCTACACCACCCTTTACGGCGACATGGCCGGCGGCTTCAACCCGATCAAGGACCTTTACAAGACCCAGGTCTACGCACTTTCCGCCTGGCGCAACGCCAACCGGCCGGAGGGCGGCTTGGCGCCGGAGGGGGTCGTGATTCCGCCCGACATCCTCGTCAAGCCGCCGTCGGCGGAGCTGCGCGCCGACCAGACGGATCAGGACACCTTGCCGCCTTACGACATCCTCGACGACATCCTCGAATGCCTGGTCGAAAAGGAGATGTCGGTGACCGAGATCACCGCCCGCGGCCACGATGCGGCGACCGTGCGCCGCGTCGAGCACATGCTCTATGTCGCCGAATACAAGCGCCGCCAGGCCGCTCCCGGCGTCAAGGTCACGCAGAAGAATTTCGGCCGCGACCGCCGCTACCCGATCACCAACCGCTTCCGCGACCGCACGACATAGGGGTTGCGGCAAGTCGCGTCGCCGCCGGGCGCCAAAGGCGCCTAGCGCATCGCGGCGGGGTCCTGAAACGGCTCTTCCGTGTTTTTCGGCGCCGGCGAGGTCTCCTGCCCGGCTCCGCCCGCCGGCGGAACCTCGATGATCTTGGGCCCGGCGCCGTCGGGAAGCGCGGGGACGGCGGACGGGTAGGGCGCAACGAAGCGCGGCTCGGACTCGCCCGGGCGGAAGATGCTGACGCCGTCTCCTTCCTCCGAGGCCGGGATGCCCGTGGCTTCTCCCTCCGACGCCAGCGCCGGCGCGCCGCTTTCGTCCTGCGGCACGATGTCGGGCACCTTCACGGTCGGGTCGCCCTTGGACGCTAGCTCCTGCTCGGCCTGTTCCAGCGCCAGCGTATAGGGATTGCACGAGCAGCCCTTGACATATTCCTTGCGGTACAGGAACGCGGTCGGGATCGACGTATAGGGACGGCCGCCGAGGGAGACCATCTGCTCCACGCTGCTGCCGGGGTTCTCGTGCACATAGAGCTCGACCACGGCGCTCGGGCACATCGACCGGCATTGCTGGGCGTCCTGCTCGAAGCGATCGGGCAGGGCCGCGAAACTGATCGGGAAGTAATATCCGTCGCACGTGCGCACGCACAAGGTGCGGTAGGTGGGCATGTCTCCGAGCATGCGGTTGCCGTAGATGCCGCCGCTATAGCCCCCCTGCGGCCCGGAATCCTCCTCGAACAGCGGGTCGAACAGACCGCGTAACGGGCGGACGCTCGCATATTGCGTATATTGCGGGCCGCAGCGGTTCTCGCCGAGCAGGCGCAGAATGCGCTGCCGGCCCGGATCGTTGGGGTTCACCGGTCCGACGAGGCGGTCGCGCCGCGCCGCCAGATCGGCGAGATTGCGCTTCATCCTGTCGATGGTGTCGAGAAGCCGCGGGCATTCGGGCGGCCGTTCCGGCTGGAAGAACAGAAAGCCGCGCTTGTAGCAGCCGATCCTGCGGGCGTGACTGTCGGTCGTGGTCAGCGCGCCTTGCTGCTGTTCGATGGTCCGGTTGAGGCCGGCCACCGCCGGCCCGCCATAGGCCGAAGTGCCGTAGGCCGCAAGCTCGCGCTCCAGAAGCAGGCAGGCCGTGCTCTGCTGCGCCGAACCGGCAAGCGGCGCAAACAGCGCCATCGCGCCAATAGCGGCGGCAGCCGCGCGCCCGAAGGCCCGGCGTACGACGTAGGGTTGCGGCACCTGGATCATTCCTTTCCTGGCCACGCTCACACGCGCCCGTGGCGAAATTTGGACCTCGCTGCGGCGCCGATTATGCGGCGCTTCGGGGCAAACGGCAATCGAGCCCAGGGCCTCACTCCGCGTCCGGCTGCTTGTCCGGGTGGGCCTCGGCGAATGCGGCGATCTTGGCGCAGTGCGCCTCCACTTTGCAAATCTTCGGGTAGGGCGCGAGGTCGACCTTGAAGCGCCGCGCGTTAAAGATCTGCGGCACCAGGCAGATGTCGGCGAGCGTCGGGTGGTCGCCGAAGCAGAATTCGCCGCCCTTGATCAGCGCCTCGATGGCCTCGAATCCGGTGGCGATCCAGTGCGCGATCCATGCGTTGACCGCCGCTTCCTCCTGGCCCAGGGGCCCGCGCAGATATTTCAGCACCCTGAGATTGTTCACCGGATGGATGTCGCAGGCGACGATGTCGGCGATGCCCCGCACCTGCGCGCGCGCCAGCGCCCCCTTGGGCAGGAACGGCGGTTCGGGGTGGGTCTCGTCGAGATATTCCAGGATCGCCATCGACTGGATCAGCGCGTGGCGCGTTCCGGCCTGCTCGACCTCCAGAACCGGCAGCAGCTGCTGCGGGTTGAGCGCCTTGAAGGTGTCGCTGAGGTGCTCGCCCTTGGCGAGATGGACATAGTCGTGCGCGTGCGCAATCCCCTTCAGATTGAGCCCGATTCGCACCCGATAGGCGGCCGTCGAACGGAAATAGCCCCAAAGCTTGATCATTTCATCTCCCTCGCCATCGCCCTTGCAGGCTATTGCAAAACGGCCGCTTGACGCCTCCGCAATGACCTCTCCCCGATGGGGAGAGGGAACCCAGGCAACACCTTCCTTCGCACCTTTTCGGCAGCGCGCCCGGCGTAGGTAGACGCCGCGCCTCCTCCCGGTCAAGGATTGATGCGGGTGTGCGACGGATCCGTTCGGCGGCGGGCTGTGCACGGCGCCAAGCGGGCGCTATGATTGTAGCAATGGGAAGGAGCAGAAAATCTCTTCAAGAACGCATCGGGTTCCGTGCTGTCGATTGCATCACGCCTGTTTTCCGGAAAAGGAGGGACGGATATGAACTCGGATAAAGCCGCATTGTATATTCCCGCCCTGGGCGGGTTCTATTCATCGCTCGACGGGCTCGCCGAGCCGCTGCTGCGCGTCTTTGTGGGGCTCTCGCTCATGCCGCACGGGGCGCAAAAGCTGTTCGGCATGTTCGGCGGCGGGGGCATTTCCGGAACCGCGCAATTCTTCGAGAACTCGGGATATGCGCCGGCCGTTTTCTGGGTCGTCGTCGTCGGGCTCACCGAGCTGGTCGGCGGGCTGGCCATAACGGTGGGCCTGTTCACGCGGCTGGCGGCCCTGTTCGCGTTCATCGAGATGGCCGTTCTGGTGCTGATTCATCACATGCCCAATGGATTTTTCGTCACGCAGGGCGGTTATGAATTCGCGCTCCTGTGGGGGATCGCGCTATTCTACTTCCTGATCCGCGGCGGCGGGCGCTACTCGATCGACGCCGCGATCGGCAAGGAGTTCTGAGCGCGCTCCGCGATCGTGCGGATTCGGTCGCGTTTTTCCGCGCTTTTCGTTACGCTTCGGGTGCGCCGGGCCCGCCGCCCGGCGTATCCTTGTTGATGGTCCGGCGAGTGGACGGCGGAATGGGCGCGCACCGGTTGGACATCGAGACGGTAGGGCGGGGGCGCCCGCTGGTGCTGCTGCATTCGCTGCTGTCCGACCGCACATCGTTCAAGCCGCTCGCTGACAGGATTTCCGGGCGGCGGCTGATTCTGGTCAACATGCCGGGATTCGGCCTTTCTGAGCCGGCCGAGCCGGTCGCGGGCTATGCCGAGCGCATCGCCGAACTGTTCGACGCGCTGTCGCTCGCCCCCGACACCGATATTCTCGGCAACGGTCTCGGCGGCTTCGTGGCGCTGACACTGGCGATGCACCATGGCGAGAGGTTCCGCCGCTTGGTCCTGGTCGGCAGCGCCGTCGGCTTTCCCGAGGCGGGACGCGCGACCTTCAGGGCGCTTGCCGGCAAGGTCGAGGAGGCGGGCATGGGGGCGGTCGCTCAGGCCGCGATGCAGCGCCTGTTTCCCGACGATTTCATTGCCGCAAACCCCAAATTGATCGCCGGCCGCAAGGCCGTCTTCGAAGGCATCGACGCGAGCGTCTTTGCGTCCGCCTGCCGGGCGCTCGCCATTCTCGACCTTGGCGCCGATCTGGATAAGGTCCGCAACCCGATCCTGATCGTGGTCGGCGAGAAGGATGCCGCGACGCCGGCGCCGCTTGCCCGCGAACTGGCGGGGCGTCTAGCCGATGCCAGTGTCGTCGAACTGCTCGGCCTCGGCCACTGCCCGCATATGCAGGACCCCGACGCCTTGCTCGCCGCCGTTTCCGATTTCCTCGGCCTCTGATGGGCCGCCGGTCCGCCGACCGACCCCGAACAGAAGCATGTTCCCTGCGACAGGAGCGAACCGAGGGATTGACACACACCCTTCCATCACAGAAGCCCGGCCCTGACGCGCCGCGCACAAAGGCCGGACACATGACCGCACCCGACCAGGTCGCCGAGCCACGTCAACAAAGCTCTTGCAACGCAGGGGCCGTCCACACATGACGAAGGAGGGAGGGCAGGGCTTCGATCAACCCTCATTCGTCGTCACCCGGCTTGACCGGGTGACCCAGTATCCGCCGAGCCCCATCATTGACGCTGGAGGTTACAGGATCCCGGCTCTCCGCTCCGCTTCGGCCGGGATGACCAGAGGAGGGAAGCCCAACCTAATCTCCCGCTGACGGGGGAGGGATGCTCGGCGCGGCCACCCGGGGAGGCCGTCCAGGCCGCGCCCGTCCCGCACGATGGCGGGGCTGCCCGTGAAGGCTTGAGGCTGGGCTTAAGGCTCCACAGCTAGAGCGGTTCATGGTTATAGGGGATCAATTCGATGGGCCAAATCGGTTCATCCGGGTTCGTTGCCGCGCTCGCCCGATATCCCGTATCGCGCGTCGCGGCCCACGCCTGCCCGGATGAACCGATTTGGCCCATCGAATTGATCCCCTATAACCATGAACCGCTCTAGCCCCTATCTCGAAAGAGCCCTGCGGCGAATCGCGGCAACGGCGAAGCCCGCCCCTCGGCTCAGGGGCATTTTCCGGTTGCTCATTGACAGTGTGACGAGGCAGTCAGGCGGGCCGTCGCTCGATGAAGGTGACGCCGTGGAAGGCGTAGACGAGCTCGCCCTTCTGGTTGAAGCCCTCATTGTGGAAATGCACGGCGCCCCAGCCGGGCCGAGTGGCGAGCGGGCGCTTTTTCTCCACCGTGGTGCGGAAGCTGACCGTGTCGCCGGCAAAGACCGGCCGCGGCCATTTCAAGTCCGTGAAACCCGGCGACGGCCCGAGGCGGGCGACCGGCCTTCCGGCCCGGCGCAGATCGTCGGCGATCTTGAGGAGATGGCGGGCGAAGAAGCCCTGGAACACCGCGCCGGTGTACCAGCCGCTGGCGATCAGCCCGCCGAAGGGTCCCGTCTTGGCGGCTTCCGGGTCGAGGTGATAGTCCTGGCGGTCGTATTTTTCCGCAAAGCGGAGCATCTCGTCCTCGGTGAAGGTGTGGGTGCCGATCTCGGCCGGCTCGCCCACCGTGATATCCTCGAAATAGTGCATCAGGCGCGCTCTCCCGCCTGCGCCTGTTCCCGGGTGAAGAACATCTGCGCGCCGACCATGTCGACGACGGGCTCGTCGGCCTGGTTGTAGACCACCCAGCGGAACTTGCAGACGCCGACACCGGGCTTGCTCCTCAGAAGCCGCGCCTCAAGGCAGGTGCGCTCCATGTAGAGCGTGTCGCCGGGACGCACGGGCTTCAGCCATTTCAACTCGTCGAGGCCGGGCGAGCCCATGGCCACGGCGCGGTCTATGTAGCCGTCCGACATCAGCCGCATGGCCATCGCGCAGGCATGCCAGCCGGACGCCGCCAGACCGCCGAGGATCGAGGCCTTGCCCGCCTCCTCGCTCAGATGCATCGGCTGCGGGTCGTAGGCGCTGGCGAATTCGACGATCTCCTCGGCGCTGACTGGATAGCTCGCCGGAAACCGGACCGTCTCGCCGGCCGGAAGATCGTCGAAATAGATTCGCTGTTCCATGTCCATTCCTCAAACCGCGAACTTGAACAACAGCACGTCGCCGTCCTTGACCACATAGTCCTTGCCCTCGTCGCGGGCCTTGCCGGCGTCGCGCGCGCCCTGTTCGCCGCCGTGGGCGACATAGTCGTCGTAAGCGATGGTCAAGGCGCGGATGAAACCGCGGGCGAAATCGGTGTGGATGACCGCCGCGGCCTCGACGGCGGTGGCGCCGCGGACAAGCGTCCAGGCGTGGGCCTCCTTCGGCCCGGCGGTGAAGAAGGTGATGAGGTCGAGCAGCTCGTAGCCGGCGCGGATCAGCCGGTCGAGCCCCGGCTCGGCAAGGCCGAGGGTGGAGAGATAGTCGCGCCGCTCTTGCCGGTCGAGCTGCGCCAGCTCGGCCTCGATCTTGGCCGAGATGACGACCACCGCGGGCGGCCTGGGCTGGGCGCCGGAGGCGGCGGCCGCTTCGCGCGCCTGCCGGGCGACCATGTCCTCGACGCTGCGGGAATAGGCGTTGCCGGTGGCGGCCGAGGCCTCGTCGACGTTGCAGACATAGAGCGCGCGCTTGGAGGTGAGCAGGTTCAGCGCCCGGAAGGCGGCCTTGTCCTCCTTGGCGATGAAGGCGAGCCGCGCAGGCTTGCCGTCGCGAAGCAGCTCAAGCGCGCGGTCGACAAGGTGGAGTTGCGACTTGGCCTCCCGGTCGCCTCCGCGGGCCCTTTTCTCCAGCGCCTCGCGGCGGCGCTCGAGGCTGTCCAGGTCGGCCAGCATCAGCTCGGTTTCCAGGGTCTCGGCATCGGCGATCGGGTCGATGCGCCCCTCGACATGGGTGACGTCGGGATCCTCGAAGCAGCGCAGCACATAGGCGATGGCGTCGACCTCGCGGATATAGGCGAGAAAGCGGTTGCCCAGCCCTTCGCCCTTGGAGGCGCCGCGCACCAGGCCGGCGATGTCGACGAAGGTCAGCCTGGTCGGCACGATGCGCGGCGACTTGGCGATTTTGCCGATCGTGTCGAGGCGCGGGTCGGGCACCGCCACCTCGCCGACAGTGGGATCGATGGTGCAGAAGGGATAGTTCTCCGCCTGCGCCGCCGCGGTCTGCGTCAAGGCGTTGAACAGGGTGGACTTGCCGACATTGGGCAGCCCGACGATGCCGCACTTGAAGCCCATGGCTAGCCGGCTTGCTCCGTGTCCGCGTCGTCGCCCGTTTCTTCGGGCTCTTCTTCGGGCGGGTTGAGGCTCAGATGGACCTTGTTCATGAAGCTCGAATTCTTGCCGGCGGCGATCAGCGGCGCGTGCTCGGCGATCGCCGCGAGCAGCGGCTCGAGCCAATCGAGGTCGGATTTGGCGAAATCGTGCAGCACATAGTCGTAGACCAGATGCTTGTCGCCGGGATGGCCGATGCCGAGCCGCACCCGGCGGAACTCCGGGCCGATATGGGCGGCGAGCGAGCGCAAGCCGTTATGGCCGGCGACCCCGCCGCCGGTCTTGGTGCGCAGCTTGCCGGGGGCCAGGTCGAGCTCGTCGTGGAACACGATCACGGCGTCGGTGCCGAGTTTATAGAAGCGCATGGCGGCGGCCACCGCGCGGCCGGATTCGTTCATATAGGTCTGGGGCTTGAGAAGCAGGCTCTGGACCTCGCCGAGCCGGCCTTCCGCGGCCGCGCCCTGGAAGCGGCTGCGCCACGGGGCGAAGCCGTGCCGATGCCAGATCGCGTCGACCGCCATGAAGCCGATATTGTGCCGATTGAAAAGGTAACGGCTGCCCGGATTGCCGAGCCCCACGAGCAGGATCATGAGCGTGTCCTAGGCGAGCCGCCGTGCCCGGAAAGTTGCGGCCAGGCTCAGTCCTCCTCTTTGGCCTCGCCCTTGCCTTCGGCCTCGCCCTCGGCCTCGCCTTCGCCTTCTTCCTCTTCGCCTTCGCCCTCGACGCCTTCCTCTTCTTCCACGGCCTCCTCTTCTTCGATCTTCAGGACGGCCGGCGCGGCGACGGTGGCGACTGTGAAGTCGCGGTCGGTGATCGTCGGCTTGACGCCTTCAGGCAAGGGGATCGCCGAGATATGAATCGAGTCGCCGATGTCGGTACCGGTCAGGTCGGCGACCAGATGGTCGGGGATCAGATCGGCCAGGCAGTTCACCTCGATCTCGTGGCGGACGATGTTGAGCACGCCGCCGCGCTTGATCCCTGGCGACAGTTCATCATTGATGAACTGCACGGGCACCGACACGTCGAGGCGCGCGCCCTCGCCAAGGCGCAGGAAATCGACGTGGAGCGGGAAATCGCGCACCGGGTCGAACTGCACGTCACGCGGAATGACGCGCGATCTTTCCCCGTTCAGTTCGACGGAGAAAAGGGTGGTCAGGAATCCTCCCGCCTTGATCAGCGTCGCCAACTCCTTGCGCTCGATGGCGATCGGCTCGGGGGGCTGTTTGTCACCGTAGATCACGGCCGGCACGAAGCCGGCCCGCCGCGTTGCCCGGGCGGCCCCCTTGCCGACCCCGTCGCGCGCGGCTGCTTTCAGCTCAACGACTTTCGACATTGCATTCTCCTAGAAACTGCCGTCGCGCTTTGCCTCCAGGGGTGCCGGGCGCGCGGAACGGTCGCGCGGCTTATAACGTCAATGTGATGGCCTGACAATGCCGCTGGCCTGCATTGCAGCTTGCGGCTGGTCAAACCGCCATCGTATAAAAGGAGGATGCTGACCATGCGGCGCATTTGCAGCTTGCTGGCCATCCTCGCCTTTGTACTGGGAACGGCGGCGAACACCGCCGCTTATTCAGGCGGCATGGCCGACAGCATGATCACCGGCACAGCCGATTCCATGGACCAGAATGGTTGTGACGAATGTGCCACCGACAACGATGTCACGGTCTGCGTCAACACCGCCTGCGTCCTTTTCGCCGCTTTGTTGCCCACCGCGGCGACCATGCCCGCCGCTGGGCTGTCGCGGCGTTCCCCGCCGGCCTGTGAAGGCGGCTCCGGGCTGATTCTCGTTCCCGTTACCGGTCCTCCACGAACCCTCCTCGGCTGACCTGCCGGCGCGCGCGGAGGCCTGCGGGCGCGAGTGCAGGCCTGCAACTTTTCGGCTTTTCACGGGTTCCGTCCGCGGCCCATCGGTCAGGCGGAAACCCCGGATTGTGGAGAACCTACCATGTACACGAACGGAAAACTCAAACTGACAACGATTGCGCTTGCCGCCGGCCTTGGCGCGACAAGCGCGCTGGCTCACGAGCAGCAGTCCCCATCGGGCATGATGCAGGGTGACATGATGGGCATGATGGGCGAGATGCAGAAGATGATGGAAAACTGCAACAGGATGATGCAGGCGGCTCTCGAGGACCGCGATTCCCATCCGGCGCCGGCGCAACCCGAAAAACAGCAGCAATAGACTTATGTCGCGGGCCGCACGGTCGCGTGCGGCCCGCACGACAGGAAAGCGGAACATGCAAAAGAAGTTCAGCCGGAGGTGGGTTCTGGCCGGCGCCGCGGTCGCGTTATTGGCGGTCGCGGCGGGTGTCACGCTCCGCTTGCAGGCGACGGAATCCATGCCGGTTTCGCAGCTTGCCCGCGACACCCATATTCACGGCCTTGCCGTTGACCGGAGCGACCCGGCCTTTCTGCTGATTGCGACGCATCATGGCCTTTTCCGCGCCGGGCCGGACGGCCGCGCCGAGCGGATATCGGTGGTGCAGGACTTCATGGGGTTCAACGCCCATCCGAGCGACCTGCATATGCTGTTCGCCAGCGGCCATCCGCCGGAGGGCGGCAATCTCGGCTTTGTCGCCTCGACCGACGGCGGCAATAGTTGGACGCGGATTTCGCCCGGCCTGAATGGTCCGGTCGACTTCCACCAGATGACCGTCAGCCCCGCCGATCCGCAGACCATCTATGGAGCTTATGGCGGCATCCAGGTGAGCCGCGACGGCGGCACGACATGGCAGCGATCCGGCTCGGCGCCGCCGCGGCTGATCGGCCTTGCCGCTTCCGCGAGAGACACCGAGACGCTCTATGCCGCGACCGAAGGCGGACTTCTGGTCAGCACCGACGCCGGCGCGTCATGGAAGCCGGTTCTCGAAGGTTCGCCGGCGAGCCTCGTCGAGGTGGCGCAGCAGGGGATCGTGTATGTGTTCGTCCTCGGCCGTGGGCTGTTGCGATCGGCCGAGCAGCAGATCGACTTTTCGACAGCGAGCAGCGACTGGGGCAACCGCTTTCTGCTGCATCTCGCGGTCGATCCAACCGATCCGGAGCGGCTCTTCGCGGCGACGCAACATGGTCAGATTCTTGTCAGCACCGACCATGGCCGAAGCTGGGCGCCGTTCGGCAAGTGATCGCGGAGAAGCGGAAATGGAGCTACATGCGCCGCGCATCGCTTTCGTTGTACTGCTGGGAGTGGTCGTCGCAGCCGGAGTTGCATTCGGCGGACTTTCGCTTGCCAGCCGGTCGCACTCGTCGAAGTTCACCCAAGGGCAGGCGCTTTATGCCGAACATTGCGCTGCCTGCCATGGCGCGAAGCTCGAAGGCCAGCCGAATTGGCAAGACGCTCTGCCGAACGGAAGATTGCCGGCCCCGCCGCATGACGCCAGCGGCCACACCTGGCACCACGCCGATTCGGTGATCTTCAAGATCACCAAGCATGGCGTAGGTGCGGTCCTTCCCGGATATGAGAGCGATATGCCGGCCTTTGCGGAGACCCTGAGCGACGATGAAATCAAGGCCGTCCTCACCTTCATTAAGAGCACCTGGCCGCGCCGGGAGCGCGAATATCAGGAGGCGCAGTCGAAAGCCCGGCCATGAGCCGGCAGCCTGCGCAAGCATAGGAGTAGATAATCATGCGCCAGTTTCTTGTGGCACTTGTTGTGGCCGTTGTGACGGCGGCCGCGCCCGCTTCGGCGCATTCTTTGCAAGAACTGCAGACGCAGCTCGGCGATCGCGAGCAGTATTTTCAGCCGCTTGACCGCCCGGCTCCGGAATTCGTGCTGAAAGATCCCGACGGGCGGACGGTGTCGCTGGAAAGCCTTCGCGGCGAGGTGGTCGTTCTGCATTTCATTTACACGCAGTGCCCCGACGTTTGCCCCCTTCATGCGGAGAAGATCGCCGAGTTGCAGCGCATGGTGAACGAGTCGGCGATGCGCGAGCGGGTGCGCTTCATCACCATCACCACCGATCCGGTGCATGATACGCCCGAGGTGATGCGCGACTACGGTCCGGCCCATGGCCTTGACCCGGTCAACTGGACCTTCCTGACCAGTGGCCCGGAAGAGCCCGAAAAGACTCGCGATCTCGCCAAACAATTCGGCCATGTCTTCACGCTGACGGATGACGGTTTTCAGATTCACGGGATCGTCACGCATGTGATCGACCGGGAAGGGCGGCTGCGCGCGAACTTTCACGGCCTCAAATTCGAGCCGACTAATCTCGTCGTTCACATCAACGCCCTGACCAACGATCTTCACGCCAAACCGCATCCGGACGAGCCGGAATCGCTCTGGGACCGCTTGAAGGCCCTGTTCTGAAAAGAGCTCTGACGGCGACCTGGCGCGACGGCTCAGTGAAACAGGCTGGAGACGGACTCCTCCAGCGCCGTGCGCCGGATCGCCTCGCCGATTAGCGGCGCGATGGTCAACAGGCGGATATTGCTGGCCTCGCGCACCGCGTCCGTCGCATGGATGGAATCGGTGATGATCAGTTCCTTGAGCCGCGAGGCGGCGATGCGGGCAACCGCGTTGCCGGACAGAACGCCGTGGGTGATGTAGGCGGAAACGTCAGTCGCGCCCTTGTCCAGCAGCGCCTCGGCGGCATTGCACAAGGTGCCGCCGGAATCGACGATGTCGTCGACCATGATGCAGGAGCGGCTCTTGACGTCGCCAATGATGTTCATGACCTCGCTCTCGCCGGGCTGCTCGCGGCGCTTGTCGACGATGGCGAGCTGGGCGTCGATGCGCTGGGCAAGCCCGCGCGCGCGCACCACGCCGCCGACGTCCGGCGAGACGACCATGACATGGTCGATCTTGTTGCGCTCGCGGATGTCGCGAACCATCACCGGCGCGGCGTAGAGATTGTCGGTCGGAATGTCGAAAAAGCCTTGGATCTGGCCGGCGTGCAGGTCGAGGGTCAGCACCCGGTTGGCGCCGGCCTCGGTGATCAGATTGGCGACTAGCTTGGCCGAGATCGGCGTGCGCGGTCCCACTTTTCGGTCCTGGCGGGCATAACCGAAATAGGGGATCACCGCGGTGATCCGCTCCGCCGAGGCGCGCCGCAGCGCGTCGATGATGATCAACAGCTCCATCAGATGGTCGTTGGCGGGATAGGATGTCGACTGAATGGCGAACACGTCCTCGCCGCGGACATTTTCCTCCACCTCGACGAAGACCTCCATGTCGGCGAAGCGGCGCACGATGCATTTGGTCAGTGACAAATCGAGATAGCCGGCGATCTCTTCCGCGAGAGGGCGGTTCGAGTTGCCCGCGACCAGCTTCATGGCCTCGCCCTTACCAGTTCAGGAAACATTGAGGACCCCCCCCCGATACGGCACGGGAACCGGGCGTGCATGGACCGGCCGTGAGGCGGTTCTAACAACGGTCCGGGAGCGTGTAAACACAATGTGCGACCTGTGGAAATCGCCTGTGGCCGCGGACCTCGGCCTGCCACGGCTCCCGACCGCCGCTCAACACAGGACAATGACCGAGAGCTGGCGGCCATAGTCGGGCTCGCCGCGGTGGGTCGCGCGCCGATAGCTGTAAAACCGCGCCTCATCGTTATAGGTGCAGACCGCGGGATCGTGCGCCGCGCCGATGCCGGCACCATCAAGTCCGGCGCGCACGAAGCCGGTAAGGTCGAAATGCGGCTGGCCGCCGGGGCCGGTGACGAAGAAGCGGGCGTTGGCCGCGTCGGCGGCAAGGAACCTGTCCCGGAACTCGGTCCCGACCTCATAGGCGCCCTGCGAGATGGTGGGCCCGATGGCGGCGGCGATGTTGCCGCGCTCGGCGCCGAGCCGCTCCATGGTCTTGACCGTCGCCTCGATGATGCCGGCAAGAGCGCCGCGCCAGCCGGCATGGGCGGCGGCGATGACGCGCGCTTGCGCATCGGCAAGGAGGATCGGCGCGCAGTCTGCCGTCGAAACGCCGACAGCGAGGCGCTCGCGCTTGGTGACGACCGCGTCGGCGCGCGGCGCCTCGGGGCCCGGCCGCCAGGGCTTTTCGGCGAAGACCACATTGGCGGAGTGGATCTGATAGGGCGTGACGAGGCGTTCCGGCGCAACGCCCATCTCGCCGGCGATCCGGGCGCGGTTTTCCGCAACCGCGGCGCGGTGGTCGGCCGAGCCGAGGCCGCAATTGAGCGACGCGTAAATTCCCTGCGAGACGCCGCTGTCGCGGCTGAAGAAGCCGTGAGCGATTCCGGCAAGGGCTTGCAGGTTCTCAGCTTTCAGGCATTCGACCATGTCGGGCTCGGGCGTGGGGATTCGTGGGGAGGATCAAGCCTCGGCGATGCCCTGTCAATCGCCGGCAAAGGGCGGCGGCGGCGGACCGGCCGGCCCGGTAAGGGCCGCGACCTTGAACAGGGTCCCCATCTCATCGGGGCCGATCAGACGGGCTAGGGCGGCGTCGATCTTGGCCGCCTGATCGGGCCGCGCGACCTTGAGCTTGTCGGCCCGGACGGCGATGCCGAGCGCGGTCAGAAATGCGGCCTGGGTGATGGGTCCGTAGGAACGGGCGCCGGCGGCGCGGGCAGCCCCGCACAGGGCGGCAAAGTCGACATGGGCGGTGAGGTCGGCCTCGCCCGGATTTTCCAGGGGATCGGCGTAGGCGTGGCCCTTGACCGCCTGAAATGTGTCGCCGGGGGCGGGGCCGGAATAGCCATAGTCGATGATCAGCGCCGCGCCGCCCGATTGCGCCAGCCGGGCGCCGATTTCCGCGGAAAATGCCGCCCGCTGCGGCGAAATCTCGACGACCGTGCCCGGTTCTGCCTGGCCGAATTCCGCCAGGATGCTGCGGGTTTCCGCTGTTTGCAAGCTAAGGTGGCCGGCAGGATCAAGGCCGACGACGCGCTCGCGCCAGCCGTCTTGCGCGCGCGCATATTGATGCACCGGCAGGGCGTCGAAGAACTCGTTGGCGACGAGGATCATCGGTCCGGGCGGGACCTCGGCGAAGCTTTGGTGCCACGACACGGGGACGTCGGCCTCGCGCAGGGCGGCGCGCTGGCGGCAGCGCAGGGCGGGACTGGTCTCGACGAGATGCACCCGGGCTGCCTCGGCAAAGCCCGGGGCGAGGGAGCCCGCCCGCAGCATGTCGGCCATCAGCGTGCCGCGGCCGGGCCCGAGCTCGATGAAGGCGAAGGGGGCGGGGCGGCCGAGCGCGCCCCACATGTGCGCCGTCCAGATGCCCACGATCTCGCCGAACATCTGGCTTATTTCCGGCGCGGTGATGAAATCGCCCTTGCCGCCGAACGGGTCGCGGGTCGGGTAATAGCCGTGGGCGGGGTCGCCAAGCGCCAGCTCCATATAGTCCGCCATGCTCATCGGGCCTGCCTGCTCGATCCGCCGGCGGATCTCTACGAGAAGCGGCGCGCTCATTTCGCCTCGGGCGCGGGCGCGCGCCGCGCGTAGACGACGAGCCCGACGCCGATCAGGACCATCGGCGCGGACAGCGCCATGCCCATGGTGAGCCCGCCCCACAGAAAGCCGATCTGGGCGTCGGGCATGCGGAAGAACTCGGCGAAGCCGCGGGCCAGCCCGTAGCCGACGAGCAGGGTGCCGAAGACAAGGCCGGGCCTTTGCAGCGCGCCGCGGCGGATCATGAAATTCAGGACGAGGAACAGCACCGCGCCTTCCAAGGCCGCCTCGTAGAGCTGGCTCGGGTGGCGCGGCTCGGGCCCGCCGGCGGGAAACGCCATCGCCCAGGGCACGTCGCTCGCCCGGCCGAACAGCTCGCCGTTGATGAAATTGGCGATGCGGCCGAAGAACAGGCCGATGGGGGCGGCGGCGGAGACGAGGTCGCCGAGCGACAGGACGG
>JAUYJB010000153.1 GCA_030688605.1 Hyphomicrobiales bacterium | reverse complement strand
GGCCCTGCGGGCCACGGCTCACCCGCAACCCCGTTAGGCGGCGAGCCCACATGGAAGCTTGGAGCAGCCCTGAAAGCGGAACAAATCCAAACTGAGGCACACACCGCATGTCTGACTTCATTGAACAGCACGCCGTAAGGCTCGATCACAGACTGTTTCCGACGGTCGTGAATAAACTTGAGAAACTTGTAGACGCCGGAGTGCCTGAACGGAAACTTCAAACCCATCTAGAGGCCTATCCATACCTCCTTAGTCAGCAGTTTTCGCATTGTCATCACGTCTTTCCGAAGGTGCGTCTCGGCTCTCAATACGAGCCGGACTTTCTCTGCTTGGACATACCCTCCTCTGGCGACGAGTGGTTCGGAGTCGAGCTAGAGCCCCCTCGCATCAAAATTGTCACTAAGTCTGGTCGGAAGTCAGCGAAGCTGGAGCACGCCCTACAACAGGTCCGCGATTGGCGTGCGTGGATTGGTGAAAACCTGAGCTATGCGCGGAACGAGAGGAGCAGGAACGGTCTGGGGCTTCGCAACATCCAGTCGCGCTTCGCGGGCTACGTAATTATTGGACGTCGCGCGGACTATACCGACAGCTTTAACAGTCTTCGCGCCCAGGTTCTTCGGGACGAGTACATTCAAATACGCTCCTGGGATGGAATCATTGAGTGGGCGCGAAATCGCGCAAAGCTCTTTTCCTCGCACTACGAATCTCTCGTTCAGGTCTCCAATGTGCGATAGATCTGTATCCACATCGCCGCATAACAATGCGTCGCAGCGGACGCGCATGAAGCCGCGCGCCGCTGAACGCAGACGTTAGGAGACATCGCCTGAGGAATGTGGGTCACAGAGGCGACATTAGCTTCCGAAGATGAGTTCATGCCCCCTAAGATACAGGCCGCCGTGGGCCGCATCGACAGGTCGGCGCGGCTTCACGCCGCGGGTCAACTAAGTGAGGCTGTGCACCAGACGCGGCTGCCGGGGATCGCCTCACGCCGCGTCGAGCCGAGCCCGCGAGATGCGGTTGCGAGGCTGGTGTTCGAGGAGTACAGGCGGAGCTGCGGAAGCGTGAGTGCGGGGTGGAGGTCGGCTACATCGTTCGCAAGTGCCGTCACCCCAAAGCCGTTGCGTGGCTCTTTCCAGGAGACACTGACATGCCAGGCTGGATGCGATGGATGGCCGTACTGCCGGTAGCATTGCTGGCCACGGTCCTGTCGACCGTTCCACTCCACTTCGTCCTATACCAAACCATAACCGGATCAGGGGTCGTCGAGCCGTACCCCGAAACGCCGGAGCGGATGCTAGTGCCTCTTGTAGGTGCGCTCGCATTCATCTGCGTAGGAGCAAGGGTTGCGCCGAAGCATGAAGTTGCGACTGCTACGGTTCTATTCGCGCTTTGGCTTCTCTTTGCGGCCACGTTTGTCGCACTTGCACTGAGCGGCGCTCATCTTGGCGGCTTACAATTCAATCTGCAGCGGGCAGGTCTCGGCCCTGTCATGGCTGTGGTTGGTGCCATCGCTGGCCTCTACAGTTCGTAGGCGACATGCCACGAGACCTTTCAGCTCATTAATCGGCGTGTCGAGAGGATAGAATGAAAACGGTTCTTGTTGTGGTGTTGTTTGCGGTTGTAGGAACGCTAGGCGATTGGATCATCAGCTTTCTTGCCAATCTAGCTGGTGGTGTCGGAGCCATAATTGGGTTTATGGGACGCCCGAAGGAGGTGTCAGGATTTCGCAAGGTACTTCCTGTTGTGACCTGTACTCTTGCACAGACCTACGTCTTCCTTGCGTGGGTAGCCTTTGTCGTTTCATATACCACGCTTGTAACGACACACCAACCCGTTGTTCGCTGGCTCGTTTGGATAGTGGCTTTCTATGCCGCTATGGTTCCCAGCATAGCGGCATCTGGGGACTCGGTTCGTGCGGAGAAGGAGAATCCAGAACTGAAGTATAGCGTGCCTCACCTTGCACTCAGCTTCAGTGGCCTGCTCGATATAGCCGGGTTCTTTCTTTTCGCATTTCTTCCAAAGACAATGCTCTATGCTTGGGCCTGGGTTCCTTTTGTCCGAGATGTAACGAGGGATGCCGCCTAACAATGGCATCCAGCGGAGGCCGCGAAGCGAGTTTCGCATGGTTACTTTGAGTGTTCGGCGCGGCCCCGCTGATGCCAAGCGTTGGGCAGGTATCGCTGGGATTAAGCCTGACAGAAAGGAGGCAACATAATGTTGCATCACAAGAAGTATGGTCTACACAGCAGAGAGACGGTATGAACCTCAAGGTCTAAGGAGAAAAACATGAGTAACGGTATTCTGCAGGCAGCCGTTCGTGAGGTCCTTATCGACGCCGTTCGCGACAAGATCCGCATCTCCGGGCTGCACATCGACGGCGTCGAGGTCACGCAGGCAATTCAGTATCGTAGTGCCGACCAGCATCTTACTGATCCCGCAGATCGCGGGCCGGACAATTCGGTTCGGCTGGTGGCGAACAAGGCGGCGCGGGTGCGTGTGTACGTTCGCAACTTCCCGGCGGCGGTGCCCGGCGTCGTTGGTTCGGTCATAGTGCAGCGGCTACGCTACGGCGTGTGGGTGGATGCTGGAAAGCTCACCCAGGTCGGGCCGAATAGCGTCACGGCGGAACGGGTACCGGCCTACGCTGCCGAGCGTGGGACGATGGCGAGTTCGCTCAACTTCATCATTCCCGCAGCCACCATGCGCGGGCACTTGCGTCTGAAGGTGCAGGTGAATGTGCCGGGGACGAGCCAGAACGCAGACGACATCGTGGATGTTGATGCGTCACTGCTACAAACGCTTAGAATTCGCGGCATTCCGGTGCGATACGTCGGGCCGGATGCGAATGGTAATCCGTTGGACTTAGCGGCGCCGACGCTCGCCGACTTTCAAGCTACTGCGGCAACGACGCTCCGTATGTATCCGGTCTCACAGACGCCGGACATCAGTCTCGCTGGCACGTTCACGTGGAGTCAGCCGCTACTCGGCGCCATTGTGAACGGCCAGTGTCCGCAGAGCTGGAACAACCTGCTCTTCTGGTTGAGCATCGCGCGTGTCGTTGATGGGAATCGGAGCGATTCACTCTACTACGGGTTGTTTCCGATTGGTATTCCGATCGGTGGTGCTGCAGGATGTGGTGGCGGCGGGGCTGGCGTCGGCTCGGGCGCGAATGGCGACGGCATGACGATGGCGCACGAGTTGGGTCATGTGCTGGGTTTTGCACATGGGCCGTGCGGACTGGGCGCAGGCGATATGGGAGACCCCAATTATCCCGCCTACGAGCCATACGATAGTGCTGTGAACCGAACCGCTTCAATCGGCGAGTATGGCTGCGACGTCACCAACGGCACGATTTATCCGCCCGGCAACACGTTTGACTTCATGTCGTATTGCGGCCCCCGGTGGATTTCGCTGTATCACATGCGGCGATTGATCAATCACCAGAGGCTCAATCCGACCTGGGTATCAGGCGGGCGCGAGACGCTGCCGCCATACCTTGACGAGCAGTATCACGGCCCGTCTATTTTTGATCGTCCTGATCCACCGCCACCATGGGTGGGGCGACAGGTGCATTTTGTGCGCGAGCCTGATCCAGTTCGGCTCATCGTCGTCACAGGGATGCTCCATGCCGACCACATCGAGATTCGTAGCGTGATGCGGCTCGAGACAGGCCCGACGGCGAATGGGGAGCGGATTCCCGATACCTTCGTCGAACTGCTCGACGCGAACCTCAACGTGCTTCAGCGCGCGCCGCTGCGTCGTATGGCCACGCAGGCGTCGTGCGGATGTGGATGCGGATGTGGGGGCGGCAGCTCGGGTGTTGAGCCGCCGACGGGACTCGTGCAGGTGCTGCTCCCCGACACAGACCAGGGGACAACGCTGCGCGTCATAGCTAATGACAAGGAACTGTGGGTGCGCCAAACGACATCGCAGCCTCCCACCATCTCGAATGTGTCGGCGGTCGTCGCCAACGACGAGTTGTACGTGCGTTGGCAAACGTCGGCATCCGACGCATATCCAACCGAGCGCATCGTGCGCTGGTCAGATGACGAGGGCAAGCGTTGGCAGGTGCTGGCAGTCAATCTGGATGACGATGAGGCTGTCGTATCGACGCGTGCAGTGACGAGCGGCCACATACTGATACAGGTTATCGTCTCGGACGGCTTTCACAGCACCACATCGGATGCGATTGCCGTCGAGATTCCGCATCGCCCGCCGACCGTAGCCATCCTGTGGCCTGTCGCTAATGCCACCGTCCGCACCGATGAATCGGTGCGCTTGTGGGGCGTTGCCAATACAAGCGACGGAAACATCGTGTCCGCCGAGGACATGCACTGGTACCTCGACGGTGAAGCAGTCGGCACCGGGCCGGAGGTATGGGCATTACTCGCCGATTACGACGGCGAGCACAAGGCGACGCTGAAGGTGCGCGATGGTGACGAGTGGGCCGCAGTGTCAGTGGTGTTCTTCAGCAATTGTAGCGGACGGCCCGCATATCGGATGCCACGCGGCGACTGAGATGAAGAGAAGAATAGGAGACATTCTACTTTTTCGGGACTGCCGGATGGCATCCGTGACGCCTGACTCGCCCAACCCGTCACTGCAGCGGACCCCGGCACGCGCAAGGGGTCGAAAAGGGGTCAAGTCCGCTTTTAGCTCTTGACAGATTATTTGAGATGAAATAGACAATCGGCATGGCTCGACAGCTGCGGGGGTCGAAAAGGGGTCAAGTCCGCTTTTAGCTCTTAACAGATTGTTTGAGATGAAATAGACAATCGGCATGGCTCGACAGCTGCGCATCGAATACCCCGGGGCGTTTTACCACGTCATGAACCGCGGCCTATCACGCCGCAATATCTTCCTGGAGGACGATGGCCGGCAGAGCTTTCTTGACTTGCTCGGCGACCTCAGCCGGCTGTGGAAGATCGAGATCCACGCCTACTGCCTGCTCGACAACCACTACCATCTGTTGCTGTCCACCCCCGAGGCCGGTCTATCCCGGGCCATGCGCCATCTCGACGGTCTGTACACGCAGAAGTTTAACCGAGTCCATCACCGTGACGGCCCCTTGTTTCGCGGCCGCTACAAAGCTATCCTGATCGACGCCGAAGAGTATTTTTTGACTGTGGTCCGCTACATTCATAACAATCCCCTGGCCACCGGAGTCGTCACGGATATCGACCGATATCGGTGGAGCAGCCACTGGGGATATCTAAAAAAGAAGCAATGCCCGCACTGGTTAAACACGCGATCGGTCCTGTCGCGATTTGAAGACCTCAAGCAGTACCACGGATTCATGCACGGCGGGGTCGAAGAAGAGATCGAAGAGTTTTACAAAGGTCCGTATCAAAAGGCGGTATTAGGCAGCAAGCTATTTATTGAACGGGTCAGAGAAAAGCTAGGGGAGCGGGCCCGAATCGAGCACGACAAGCCCCAGTCCCGGCAAGTTTTTGGGGTAGCGATCCAGGAGATCATCAAGGCCACGGCTCGAGAGTACGGCACGACGGAAGAGGGTCTCAAGCGGCGCCGGCGAGGGGGCCAGAACGAAGCGCGGCTGGTAGCGATCTATTTGAGTCGGCATTTGGGCGGGCACAAGCATGGAGAGATCGGGCAGGCGGTAGGGTTAAAGAACACCTCGTCGGTCAGTTCGGCGTATCTGAGGATGAAGTCGAAAGTGGCCAAAGAGCGTCGGTTCGCCCGAAGAGTACAGAAGATTGAGGAATCGTTGACAAAGAGCTAAGAGCGGACTTGACCCCTTTTCTTTTCCGAGGCGAAGGCCGCGAAGTCCACGGGCTCATGCCGACGATGTTCAGGATCCGCGAACCGGATTACTACGCCGTGATGCGGCGCCGCCTTGGCATCGAGCGGCGGTGGGCGCGCCTCATGCAGGTCGCGATGTTCCTGCAGACGGGGGTGCGTCTGGGCCCGGAAGAGAGCCGCGCGGCGGCGCGGCTCTTCGGCGCGCCGAGCCCGTTTCTCGATTTCAGTTTCGACCCCAGGGTCGCGGCCTTCTTCGGGCACCCGACGCTTCAGGCCTTCGAGAAGGCACGGACAGACGCCAACGCGGTCGGAATTCTTTACATGCTCAACTTTGACGCGCTGCAAGTGCATTTTAACATACAGGGATACAAGCCGCTTCCGTCGGGAGGACAGGAGATCACGTTGTACAACATCGTGCGAGGTTGGCGGCTGCCATATCTCGGGTTCAATCCCGAGCAGAGAACGATCGAGAAGATGAACGTCGACGTGGCTCTGCTGCCCAGCCTTGGCGCGCCTCGGCTCACTATTCGCGCTATTCCCGTCCCCTCGGTCACTCGCATCCGCAGGCAACAAGGCATGTTTGTCGAGATTCGTAGCGACGGCCAGCCCAACCCACTGGCCCAGATCTATTTCTGGTACCTGATCGATTTTCTGTGCGAGAAGTGGTGTTATCGGCGTCACGACTACGCTTACGAGGACCCGTCTGCAGGGGTCACTGCGACCTCGCTTTTTCCGGACGAAGGTTTCATCGTCAGGCTGGCGTCGCGCTATATTTCAAGGTGGCGCCGTTGAGCGAGGCGCTTGCCAAGCGTGCATGCCGTCCAACCTTTGGCTGCTACGGACGGGGGCGGGAGGCAAAGTGGTGAATCGATTGACCGTGATGGCCCGCCGCAGAGCAAATCGTTAGGTTGCAACACCGTCTCGATGGAAGACATGAGCGATCTCGATGCCAAAATCATAGTCGGCATCCTCATAGCTGCAGCCGTAGTCGCAGCTGGCTTCGTACTCACCGTTGCCACGTACTGGCTTTGGTGGGCCCTTCCTGTGGTCGTAGGCATTTTCACCGGAATGGGCCTGGGTGTCGCGGTATCGCTCGCAACCGGGAGCGAAATCCTGTTCCTGGTCCCGCCGGCGTTGACAATTGGCCTCGCAGCTGCGGTTCAGGGCCGGTGGTTCGCGTGGGCAATCGATCATGGTCCCGACGAGTGGTTTCGTTGGTTGTTCAAACAGATTGGGATTCGCATTCCTGGTAATCCCCTAACCTACTGCCCGAAGTGCTCGAGCAAAGCGATCAGCACGGTTGGCTCTCGGTCTCATTCATACGACACAACGATGACGGAGACGCGTCGAACTGTGCACTATAGCTCTGAGGGTGAAGAGAGGGGATATTCGGAGACTGAGTACGAGGTCCCCGCGGTCAGCACCACAACGTACGTTGATCTCAAGTGCGAGGCGTGCGGGCACGCATGGACGGTTTGATACAACGCATCGCAACCTAACCACCGACTGGAGCGGCTGCGCCGACCGCTCAGCCGGCCGCCAGAGGAAACTATGGGAGACCCCTCGCATATCGCTAAGGTGCAAGAAGGCGTCGATCAGTGGAACGCTTGGAGAAAGGCAAATCCGCGCCTGCAACCAGATCTCACACACGTTGATCTCTCCGGACGCGACCTGAGCGGGATCGACTTCCGTGGGGTCGGGCTGTTCGAAGCCGATCTGAGCCATGCCCGGCTTATCGGGGCGAATCTGCGACAGGCTCGCTTGGTCAGGACTCGGCTGGACAACGCAGATCTCACGGGTGCGAAGGTCTGGGGCGCGTCCGTGTGGGATGTGAGTCTTGCTGGTTCAGTGCAGGCGGATCTGCTCATCACGCCGCGTGGTGCCGAGGTCGTGACAGTGGATGACTTGGAGGTGGCGCAGTTCATCTACCTCCTCATCAATAACCGCAATCTACGACGGGTGATCGATACGATCACGTCGAAGGTTGTGCTCATCCTTGGTCGGTTCACACCAGGCCGAAAGGCCGTTCTCGACTTGCTAAAGCACGAACTGCGGAAGAGAGGCTATGTTCCGGTTCTGTTTGACTTTCAGGGTCCTGAGAGCCTTGACCTGACCGAGACGGTAGCTACTCTCGCCCGCCTCTCTCGTTTCGTCGTGGCCGATCTGACGGATCCGTCCTGTATTCCTCACGAGCTTCTGACGATCGTGCCCGACGTTCAAGTACCGGTGGTCACGCTCATCGGCCGGGGGCATGCGCCGTATGCAATGTTCGCTGACTTGGTCCGAAAGTACTGGTGGCTCCATGCCCCACTCGAATATACAGACGCTGGCGAGATCCAAGATGGCGTTCTGCCTCAAGTCATCACGAACGCAGAAGAGACGAGAAAGAAGATCCTTTCGTGAGACGCGAGGCAGCTAACCAATAAGGATTGAGACGACTTTTGAAGGGGTCAAGGTTCGTGGTCAGGTCGTGTAATACGACAAATAGCTCGATACAAGCCCTCCATGCCGCGACCTCTTCGTTTGGAGTTTGCTGGGGCAGTTTATCGTTTGACCAGCCGTGGCAACGCGCGGCAGAAGGTTTTTTTGCAATCACAGAAAATCTGTCGGCGTCTATCTCAACCTTCTCCCACTTCTCGATCTATCGCTAACAAAGCGCCACACTCCGCGCCGCTGCGCCACTTTACAATCTGCATAGCCGCAACAGACGCGCTGCTCCGCGGTTTAGTCCAACACGTTTTATCTCTCCCGTCGCTCCTGCCGGGATCTTTCCCGAACTTGATTGCTCCCACGCTTTGGGGATAAAACGCTATACGTTAGGCCCCACGAATGGAGGTCCAATGGGAATCGTAGACTGGATCATCGACAATCGCGCGTGGGTTTTCTCTGGCGTGGGTGTAGCGATAATCGGGGGTTTCATTGCGTTCGCTCGTTGGCTGCTAGTCAAGAGGAAATCCGAGCCGGTAATTCAAATCCAGTTCGTTCAGGATGAGGCGTTTCAGCGTCAGCGTTCTTCGACGGACGTCGCGGAAGCACCCATTGAACGGATTTCGTCCGTCACCTTCGCGGAAATACGCGCCGCGATGGCCGCAGCACCTCCATTGCATCGGCGTGAAGTCGCTAAGCGCTATGTGGGCCTGCATGTAGAGTGGGACACCTATCTCTATGCGCACGTGTAGACGCTGATGGGAACGCAACTCTTACGCTGTTGATGGGTCCAAACGGGAGTGCAGAAGGGCTTCTGTGGGTGATTTGTAGCG
>JAUYJB010000152.1 GCA_030688605.1 Hyphomicrobiales bacterium | reverse complement strand
TGCCCTGCTGATGCTCGGCGGGCGCTGCAGCAAGCACGTTTCCGGCCCCGTCGCAGCGCCCCGCACGGTCGTGGCAAACCGACCCCGCCTCAAGTACGAAATACCAGATGGCCTATGAAATGAGTTTTCAGCCTAACGGATCGCGCTTAAGCTGCGGCGCGCTGAAGAAAAAGTCATTCCCTAATCTACGCGCGCCGGCAGCTTCAAGCGCTTGTTAGACGGCACGTTTTCGCCGGTGCGCCAGCTGCAGGATGCGGTTCGTAGCTCGCACGTCGAATGTCGCGGGTCGGAAACTCGGATCGAGCCACTCCAGTCGTTCCCGGAACGCCGGGTCGTCCGGGCTCTCGAGGGCAAGTAGGATCTCCGCGTAGCCGGCTGGCCCACCGCAGTCCTCCGGTGGGCAGGCGTTCTCGCCATCGATGCAGATCGGATAGTCCTCATCCGGAAGCAGCGCCGACAGCCCCTCTACTGTCACCTCATGGTGCCAATCGTCGCCAAGATCATACACATACAGGAACTTGTACCCTGGCTCCAGGTCCAGCGAGCCAAGGCGGTAGCGGCGTGCGTTCTCACCAGATGCCTCGTGATCAGGTGCCTCAAACGCACGGTCACCGATCTGGAAATGGTACAGATGCTTGTCGTCCCAACCCATGACATCCTGCAGAATAGAGTGCAGCTTCGCGAATGTAACCGAGCCCCGCACTCGCAAGCGCCGCCAAACCGACGGCTGCGTGTCGAGCAACTTGATCTTTAACTGGTAAACATGGTTCAACGCCACAACATGTCTCCGAACATCGTGCCGTCTAACGGATCGCGCTTAAGCTGCGGCGCGCTGAAGAAAGATGCATTCCCTAATCTACGCGCGCCGCCAGCTTCAAGCGCTGGTTAGGCAGCCGGTGCATGATGCTCAACTCATTTGGCCCGCGAGAGTGGTAGCATCGATCGATCGGCCGGTGACGAAATTGTACGAATCGACGACAAGTTCAACGACGACGTCGAGCTCCTCCATTGAACGCGGAGTATAGAGCATTACCAAACCCGGCATTCCCAACTGCGCGGCGATCGGATGCGGCTCGGCCCACCCGGCATCGATCGCTTCTTGGGCCCGCTCTGAGGGCAATGTCGCATGTAGGCTGCCATCAGGGTGGATGTGTGCGAACTCGCGACCGCGAAGGATGGATTCTGGGCGGAGCAGCTCTACGTCATCGGCGAGCCAGAGGGCCCGCGCACCTGGGACTGAAATAACCGTGGGTCGATCAAGAACCCCGGGCAGGGCGTATGCCCGCTGGCGCAATTCACGGTCAATAGCCGGGTCCGGTCCAACACCGATCTGCGAATGAGGCATTGCCTTCGAGGTCTGCGGCCTCGGCGTGGTGCGGCGCTGCAATGGCTGCTTGCTCATTTGAAGGCAGAATACCTCTCAAGCGGTTATGGCTGCCTAACGGATTGCGCTTAAGCTGCGGCTCCGAGCGGAAGTGATCACAAATGAAAACCTACTACACCGAAGCCTGATGCGTCAGCGAATGCGTTGAGGAGGGGCGCCGCCAGCTTCAAGCGCGTGTTAGGCGGCGCGCCGGGCGCGATCACATTCTCGTCTCTTCGCTGTCAGCGCTCCTCGACGGTTGGGGCCGCGCCACGCGGCGAACGCGCAAGTGCAACTCCGAACCAAACGCCCCACGCGCTCATGAGAATTGAAGAAATGACCCAAATGACGCTTCCGAGCCCCACCCCAAACCACATTCCGAGCGCCCAGCCGGCGAAGGACACGACGCCGGCGGCCGTCGCCGTCCAGGCGGACCAGGCTGGCATAGCTCGTTCCCCACTCTGAGCCTCATTTCCCGCGATCAGGGCAACGGCCAGTGCCAGGAACGAGAATCCATTGGCCTTGCCTTCGGCGAAGGCCCACCATGCCTCGAACAGCTCTCTATTGCCGGACCTTGCCGCGTCGGACACGACAGTTGCTTCCGCCACTGCGGTCGTCAATGTCCAGAGCGCAGCGATTGGTATAACCGCCCACGCCGTTGTGGTCCACCAACCTCTCGTCAGGCGCGATTGCGAGGTCAGAATGACCAGGCCAGCCACCGCGTGGAGGGACAAGCCGGCGGCTGCGATCCAGTGAGCCACAGACCATCTCATGACCGCGCCGCTGACCCTTGTCATCTGTTCGCTGAGGTCGGGGGAAATCGGGCCGTGCAACACCAGTACCATGATCATCAGGAACGAGGCAACCGCGAACCATGTGCCCCCGACTCGAATCGCGCCATCTGTGTGTCGCATCACTGCATCTCCTGCGGAGAGAATGGAATGGAGGTGTGGGATGCCATGTGGCGACTGCTATTCACTGTGGGGCGCCGCCTAACGGATCGCGCTTAAGCTGCGGCGCGCTGAAGAAAGATGCATTCCCTAATCTACGCGCGCCGCCAGCTTCAAGCGCTGGTTAGGCAGCCCGTTCATGGTCACTGGCCCTTCACGCGTTCTGCCCATTCACGCAGAGTCTTAAATCCCGTGAACCTGTAGCCGGCCCCGACCGACATGTCCCAGATGGCTGGCGGGGCTCGCCGGATGCCCTCGAGATCAGCGACGATCAGGCTTAGGTGCGCCGTGGTGTCACCCCCGAGCGCCACGATCGCCTCGACGCACGTTGGGGCCTCGCGACCATCGCCACCCTCGCCGCAGTCGTTGATCTCCCAGGTAACGGGGTGAGATCGTCCGGTGAGTCCCCGGAGCCAACTCTCGAGTGGGACGGTGGGCATGGTCGAGTCGAGGGTCGCGATCGAAACGCCCTTCACCATCGTGACGAGATCCTGCCCACTTGCCTGCGTGGGCAAGATGGCCACGGATAGTAGCACGCCGACCTTCGCGAGTCTCATGGGGCTGCCTAACGGATCGCGCTTAAGCTGCGGCGCGCTGGTGAAAGAGTAGTCATTCAATATCCTACGCGCGCCGCCAGCTTCAAGCGCTTGTTAGGCCGCGCGGATTCATATAGTAAGTGCAACACGGTGTCCCCACGAGAAAGGTGACCTGGCAGACGGTAGTCTTCAGTCTCCACCAAGAGAAGGAAGCCTACCATGACGTACCGCCAGATCACCTTTGCGGAA
>JAUYJB010000151.1 GCA_030688605.1 Hyphomicrobiales bacterium | reverse complement strand
GAACGTCTCCCATCTCGCGGTATTTTTCCAGCGTCGTCGCCCGGTCCTTCTTCTCGATTGCCTCGAGCACCGCGCGGGCGACGGCGTGAAACCGGCGATGGGTCTCGATCATGGCGAGATGGACATCTGTCTTCCGGTATTCCGACGCTAGATGCGCCTTGCTCCAGGTGGTGAGCGAGCAGTCCAAAACCGCCGGCACCAGGTTCATGTCGAGTTCGCGGAAGCCGACCATCATCTCGGCGAGATGCTGCTTGATGCGCATGTGATGGGTCTTCTCGGCTTCCAGCGGGGCGTTGCGGATGTCGAGATTCTGCAACTCGGCGAACTGCTCGAGGATCAGCCGGTCGGTTTCCGACGCGTATTTGACGATATTGTCGGCGGCCTTGCGGCTGCGGCCGGCCTCCGCCGCGATGCGGGCGATGGCTTTCGAGATCTCCTCGGTCGCGCTCGTCTGCTCCTCGAGCGTCGTTGCCATCTCGGAAATGCGGCCTGAAACGCCGGCGATCTGGCGGCCGACGCCGTGGAAGCGCTGGCTGACGTCGGCGACGACGCTTTCCGCGCCGGTGACCGATTCGGCGTTCTTCTGCATGGCGCCCATCATCGCCGCCATTTCGCCGGTCAGGGCGTTGGTGCGGTCGCGGATCTGCTCGGTCGCGTCGGCGGTCTGCTGCGACAGCGCCTTGACCTCGCTGGCGACCACCGCGAAGCCGCGCCCGGCCTCGCCCGCGCGGGCTGCTTCGATCGTCGCGTTGAGCGCCAGAAGGTTGGTCTGGCTGGAAATCTCCTCGATGGTCTGGGTCATCTCCGAGATCTGCTCGACGGCGCGCTGCAGCACGTTGAGCCGCTCGGTCATGTTGCGGACCTCGGTGCTGATCTGGTTCATCGCCGAACCGGCGGTGTCGACGTGACCGATGCTCTCCTCCGCCACCCGGCGCGCCGAGGCCGCGTCGGCGGCGGCCGTGTTGCCCATGTCGGAGATGTTGCGGGTGTTGATCGACAATTGCTCGGCGGCGGACGAAATGGTGCCGGCATTGTTGCGCACGCCGTTAAGGTCGTCGGACATGCTGGCGATGGCGACGATCGTCTCGCCCGCCTGCCAGGAGGTGGCGACGGTGCGCTTGAGGATCGCCAGGGCCGATTTCTCGAGCGCATCGGCAAGCGCGGACAAGGCCTCGCCGGCCGCTCCGGGAATCCCGCGCGCGGCGGAGAAGTGACCGGTCTGCAGCGCCTCCAGCGCCGTGCTAACCATGGCCATGCAGGCAGGCTCGTCCGCGCACTCCGCCAGCGCGGACGTAACACCGCCGGACGGTACGTCGGAGAACCCCGCCTCGGGCGCGACGGCCGCGGCGGCAGAACCGGCCTTGCGAAACCACATGGGACCGCTCTCCGAGGAAGGTGAAGACTGCGGTCTTCGAGACTAGGCAGCTTGGGTTTATGTCCAGTTAACCAGCGCACGCGACGCGGGCCGGCGCGTTGCCGGGGTCGTGCCTTTGCTTTTGAATATCGCGATTGAGGAGGCGAGTGCCCGCCCCGACCGCTCATCGTTTCCCCTCAATCCCGCTTTTTCCGCCGCCGGCCCATGAGATAGCCGGCAAGAAGCGCGGCGCCGGCAAGAAGCATGATCGGATTGGTGAAGGGCGCGCCGGTGCCGAGCGCCCGGGCGGCGCGCTGATACTGCTCCTTCACGCTGGCGGAGACTTGGCCTTCGAGACCGGCTGACGGCTTGCGCGGCGGGCACCTGGCGAGGGCCAGCAGGATCAGGCCGACGAGGAGCAGCGCGCCGGCAATGGCTCCGGCGGCGCCGATTGGACCGAGCCGGGGGGCAAGCGCCATGTGGAGCGCGAACAGGCCGAAGCCTGCCGCCGCGACGACGAAAAGCAGTCCGATCGCCGCCAGAACCGTGCGGATCGCTGCGGCCCGGATCAGGCCGCGGATATTGGCGACCCGCATAGCCAGTGCGGCCGCCGTCAGGAAGCGCAGCATGCTTCAGCGCCGGGACATCATACCGATGAGGAAGCCGAGACCAAGGGCGATGAAGACGGCTGTCAGCGGGTTGCCGGTGATCTTGGCCTCCAGATCCTCCTCCAGCGCGCGCGCCTGCGAGACGGCCTCATCCGCCCGCTGGCGGCCCTTGCGAATATATTCGTCGGCCCTGCGCTCGACCGTCTCGCGGCCCTCGCGGGCCGTGCTGCCGGCAAGCTCGCCGAGCATCTCGACCAACGCCGCGACGTCGCGCCTGAGAACCTCGAACTGCTCGGAAACCGCGTCGAGATCGAGCGCCGCCTCGGAGCCTGCACCGGCCGCGGCCGGCTTGGCGGCTGAACCGCCGCTGGTGGCTTTCTTTGCCATTCCTGTCTCCTTTGATGACTGTTACCGACAGACCGAAGGACCCGTATGGTCCAGCCTACGCAGCAGAACATTGTTCCCGCTTCGGGAACAAGCCACCCGCCTGAGCCGTTGAAATACGGCCCTGAACACAATGAGATTAGCGAATGAGCGGCGCCAATTCCATACAGCGTCAAGAGCAAAGCTTCTGGCGGACGGGAGTGTGGCGTTCCGCCTTCACCGGCCGAGCCGCGCCCATCGAGGATGACGCCGGCCTTTGGACCCGCGCCTCGCAGCTCGCGGTCATCGGTCTCGGGCTTGCCGCCTTTCTGTACGTGCTTGACGCGTGGAGCGCGTTTTTCGTGCCCGTCACCCTGTCGCTGGTGATCGGCGTAATGCTGACGCCGATCCTGACTCGTCTGGAGAATTGGGGGCTGCCGCCGGCGCTGGTGGCGGCGATCTTGCTTATCGGCCTGGCCGGGCTTTTCTATCTTGCCGCGTTGCTGTTCATGGTCCCCCTCAGCGAATGGTTTGCCCGGGCGCCGGAGATCGGCGCCGAGCTGCGCAGCCGGCTGCAGCAGCTCAGACAGTCGCTGTCCGTCCTCTACGAGGTCGAGGAGCGGCTTCAGGAAGCTGCGACCGACGGCCGCTCGGCGGCCCAGCAGGTCGCGGTGACGGAGGGCGGCATGGTGGAAAGCGTGCTCAAGATCGCGCCGCCGGCCATCGGCCAGATCGTCCTGTTCACCGGCTCGCTCTATTTCTATGTCGCGACGCGGCAGCGGCTACGCTTAGGCCTCCTGTCGCTGTGCGTCGACCGGGCGGTGAAGCTGCGCGCCGCTCGCATCATGCGCGACACGGAAAAGAGCATTTCCCGGTATCTGCTCACCATCTCCGTCGTCAATGTCGGTCTCGGCATCGCCACGGGACTGGCGATGTGGATGCTCGACATGCCGACACCGGCATTCTGGGGCGCGCTCGCCGCGGTCTTCAACTTCATTCCCTATCTCGGCCCCTGGATGCTCGGTGCGATCCTGGCGGCGGTGGCCCTGGTCAGCTTCGACACGGTGTCGCAGATCGTCGCGCCGCCGCTGGCCTTCCTGGCGCTCAACATCGTCGAAAGCCAGCTGCTGACGCCGAGCGCGCTCGGCCGCAGCCTCACGCTCAATCCGTTTCTGGTCTTTCTCGCCCTGGGTTTCTGGCTCTACATGTGGGGACCGATCGGCGCCTTTCTGGCCGTCCCCTTCCTCATCCTGTGCGCCGTCGCCCTCACGCACCTTCTGCCGCGCGCGCGGCGGCCGCGCCGCGGCGTCGGCATCGGCATGGAGGTTCCGGTCGAATCGCTGGCGCCGAGAAAGACCCGCAAGGTTCAGCTGGCGGAATAGGGATAGCCTGCCTTTCAGCCGCTCGGGCAGCATCGCCCGCGCGTTGCCGGGCGCGGGCCTTTTCGCTAAGTTTCCCGGAGTTCACGTCACCGGGGGCGGGGGATGAGCGACGAGACGGCGCCGGAAGAGACCGGCGCGGCGGCCGAGCGGCACACCGAAGCGGTGACCCTTGCGCGGTCCTATTCCGCCGGCACCGGCTTCCTGATGTTCGTGCTCGGCCTGTTGGTCGGATTCCCCCTGGCCATAGCCGGCGCCGGCTATCTCGCCGCCAACGCCGATCTGCTCGCCGCCCTGGTGTTCGCCGCCTTGATCGTGATCGCCGGCATCGGAGCGCTCATCGCCCTAAATCGACGGCGCATCTGGGAAGCGCTGTTCCGCATCTCGGAGGTCCAATTGCAGCATTTTGCGGGTCCGCTCGCGGATGCCGCCCGCCATGTCGCGGCAAAGCACCCCAACGAGGCTGCGGTCGCCGCGCGCCGCTTCGTCGAGCTGGCGCTGGCGCGCTGGACCTGGATCGCGACACGGCGCTGGATTCTCGCCTCGATCACCGCGCTGATCGCAGCGATGGCGGCGCTCGCCGGCTCGGCGCTGCTGTTCCGCCAGAACGAACTGATCGGCCAGCAGACCGGGCGCCTCGACGAGCAGAACCGGCTGATCGGCGAGCAGACCCAGCGCATCGACGAGCAGACGCGGCTGCTGATCGCCCAGACCGAGCTTGCCGACGCGGAGCGCGCGGCCTCGCTGATCCCGGAGATTTCGCGCATTGCCGACGGGCTGGAGCAGCTTCCCGTCGATCCGAATATCGGCCGCTCGCCGATTTTGGACGCCGGCGACTTGCCGCACGGCCTTCAAGCACGGATCGTCGCCGCCGCCTTCGCAGCCCGGCCCTACCGGGTGATCGACCGGTCGCGCGAAGACCCGCTGCAAGAGGCGGCGCGCGGCCGGCCGGATCTGCCGGCGCTCACCGAACAGTTCGCCGAACGGCCGCCGCCGTCGACGGCCACGCGCCTGACCGAGCAGATTTCGAGCCCCGAGCGCGGCCAGATCCTGCGGCTCCTGCTGTTTTCCGGCATTATCAAGACCGCGGCGCTCAGCTTCCAGGGCGCGGACTTCTCCTATGCCGTGCTCAGCGACCTGACACTCGCGCTGGCGTCGTTGCGCCACGCCAGACTGGAATATGCGGACTTCTCCGGCGCCACCATCGTCTCAGGCGATTTCGGCGGGGCGCTCGTCAACCGCGCCTCGTTTCGCTCGGCGATCCTGCGCGACACGGTGTTTTCGACACTGCCCGGCGATCGGGCCGAGGAGCCCTTCAAGAAGACGGCGGAGCCCTATCCGACGCTTGCCGGCGGCGCGGATTTCTCGCAGGCCGTGATCGTCAACAGCCCGTTCAAAGAAACGCAGGCGAACTTCGCCCGTTTCGACGGCGCGCTCGTTTACAACGCGTCCTTCCGCGGCGCCATGCTGGCCGGGGCGACTTTCCGCAACGCCGTGCTGCTCGACAATGACTTCTCCGGCGCCGATCTCAGATCGGTCGACTTTAACGGCGCCATCGTCATCGGCGCGGATTGGCTCGAGCGCCTCGCGGCGGGCGCGGCGCCGGACACGTTCCGCGCCGACCGATATCGCATCGACCCGGTCGCCGAGTCGGAGGTGCGCGAGATCGATATCGTCTATCTCCATCTCGGCGTCGAGGTGCCCGACGCCGCCCTTGCCGGCAAGGCGGCCCTCCGCGTCGTGCGCGTCGCGCCGTTCGAATAGCCTCCGCCTCGCTTGCATCGGCTTGTGCTTGCGACTACATGCTCCACTTTCCCGACACCGATCCGCAGCGCTCAGAGGCATATTGATGGCGCGTCCGTTCATCTATCACATGCAGGGCCTGACCAAGTCCTATTCCGGCGGGCGCAAGGTGCTGGAAAACATCAATCTTTCCTTCTATCCCGACGCCAAGATCGGCGTCCTCGGGCCGAACGGCTCCGGCAAGTCGACGCTTCTGAAGATCATGGCTGGCGTGGAGACCGAGTTCCAGGGCGAGGCATGGCTCGCCGAAGGCGCGAGCGCCGGCTATCTGCCCCAGGAGCCGCGGCTCGACGAAACCCAGGACGTGCGCGGCAACGTCATGGCCGGCGTCGCCGCCAGGCAGGCCGTGCTCGACCGCTACAACGCGCTGATGATGAACTATTCCGACGCGACGGCGGAAGAGGCGTCGAGGCTGCAGGACGAGATCGACGCCAAGGGCCTGTGGGACCTGGACAGCCAGATCGAGCAGGCGATGGAGGCGCTGCGTTGCCCGCCGGGGGACGCTCAGGTGGCGATCCTTTCCGGCGGCGAGCGCCGCCGCGTGGCGCTGACCCGGCTGCTTCTGGAGCAGCCGGACCTGCTGCTTCTCGACGAGCCGACCAACCATCTCGACGCGGAATCCGTCGCCTGGCTCGAAGGCCATCTTGTCGCCTATCCCGGCGCCATCCTGATCGTCACCCACGACCGCTATTTCCTCGACCATGTGACCGGCTGGATCCTCGAGCTCGACCGCGGCCGCGGCATCCCCTACGAGGGCAACTATTCCGTCTATCTGGAAAAGAAGGCGAAGCGTCTCGCCCAGGAGGGCCGCGAGGAGGCGGCGCGCCAGCGCGCGCTTGATCGCGAGCGCGAATGGATCGCGGCAAGCCCGCGCGCGCGACAGGCCAAGTCCAAGGCGCGTATCGCGGCCTATGACGAGCTCTTGCGCCGCAACGAGGAACGCGCGCCGGGCTCGGCCCAGATCGTCATTCCGCCGGGCGAGCGCCTCGGCGACGTCGTCATCGAGGCCGACCATGTCTCAAAGGGCTACGGCGAGTTGCTGCTGATCGAGGACCTGTCGTTCAGGCTGCCGCCCGGCGGCATCGTCGGCGTCATCGGCCCGAACGGCGCCGGCAAGACGACGCTGTTCCGCATGATCACCGGAAAGGAACAGCCGGACAAGGGCTCGTTCCGCATCGGCGAGACGGTGCATCTCGGTTCTGTCGACCAGTCGCGCGACGCGCTCGACGGCGCAAACAACGTCTGGGAGGAGATTTCCGCCGGCGAGGACGTGATCCGGCTCGGCAAACGCGAGGTCAATTCAAGGGCTTACGTCAGTTCCTTCAACTTCAAGGGCGGCGACCAGCAGAAGAAGGTGGGCGCGCTGTCGGGCGGCGAGCGCAACCGGGTGCATCTCGCCAAGATGCTCAAATCAGGCGCCAACGTGCTGCTGCTCGACGAGCCGACCAACGACCTCGACACCGAGACCCTGTCGGCGCTGGAGGACGCGCTGGAGGATTTCGCCGGCTGCGCCGTCATCATCTCCCACGACCGCATGTTCCTGGACCGGCTCGCCACCCACATGCTCGCCTTCGAGGGCGACAGCCACGTCGAATGGTTCGAGGGCAATTTCGAGGCCTACGAGGAGGACAAGAAGCGTCGCCTCGGCGTCGATTCCACGATCCCGAAGCGGATCAAATACAAGAAGCTGACCAGGTAATTCTCCGCGCTGGTGGCCTTACTCCGAGTCGTTGCCCGACTTGATCGGGCAACCCAGTAACCCCTGCTTCAAAGATTGGATCCGGAGGATACTGGGTGCCCCGGTTAAACCGGGGCACGACAAAAGGGGAAGAGCGTTCCCCCCTTACGCCGCCGGCACGAAGGTCAGCGCCACGCCGTTGAGGCAGTGGCGCTTGCCGATGGGCGGAGGGCCGTCGTCGAAGATATGACCGAAATGTCCGCCGCAGCGGCGGCAATGCACCTCGGTGCGGGCGATGAAGAGCTTGCGGTCGGTGTTGGTGTCGACGGCGTCCGGCAGCGCGGCGGTGAAGCTCGGCCAACCGGTCCCGCTGTCATACTTGTCCTGCGAGGAATAGACCGGCAGGTCGCAGCCGGCACAATGGAAGAGGCCCGCGCGGTGCTCGTCAAGCAGCGGGCTCGTGCCCGGCCTCTCGGTCGATTCCTGGCGCAGCACCGCGAACTGCTCAGGCGTGAGAATCTTCCGCCACTCCGCCTCCGTATGGGTGACCTCGAAGGCCTCGGCGCTCTCCGGTCTCGACGCGGCGGCGAAGAGCCCGCCGGTGACGGCGGCGCCGGCGGCGGCGATCGAGCCGAGCAATGTGCGTCTGGTCATCATGATGTTCTCCGCAAGGGTTTTCCGTGAGCCTCAATATGGTCGCTCCGGGGCACATTGTCGCCCCGCCGGCGCACGTGGCCGGGACACAATCGGTTGATCGGATCGTGATCGGGTCGGCGCCCGGGCCGGCCCGGCGCGCCCGCCGCATGCGCGCGAAAAGCGGGCCCCGGCCTTTCGCGCAAATTGCTTCTAAATCAAAAAGCTATGGCGCCTTCTCGTTCCCGCCGAATCAAAAATCATTCTAAACTATTCTTCGACCTAACGAAAAAAGTTTCCACAGACGCGAAGTCGCCCCGTTGTAGCCCACATGTAGCCAAGATCGCTTGCAATCATCCTTCCGACAGGGTGGCCTCACAAGGGTGGCGGTCCGAGCAGAAAGGGCGGGGGTCGTCGAGCTTCATGTCGATGCCAGGGTTGGCATGAGTATTGCGTTCGAGAGGCCGGACGACTGATCTAACGCCCCTAGGGACCACGGCTGATCCGCGGCCGTGGTCCCGCTATATTTGGTAGCGCGCGGCTCACAAGGCGGCGACGATCTTGCGGAACGAGTCCTCCGAAAACGCCTTCAAGGTGGTCGTGCGCACATTGCCCGCCGACCCCAGCGTGAGCGCGAATTTCGCCGCCGCTTCGTCGTCCGGCGCCTCCAGCATGGCGACCATGTCATAGGGTCCGATCGTCATATAGAGGTCTTTCATCTCGCAGCCCAGTTTCTTGGCGAGACCGCGCGCGGCATCAACGCGTTTCGGCGATTCCTTGACGCCTTTGATGCCCTGGTCCGTCCAATTGACAAGCGCGATATACTTGGCCATCTCGTCCTCCCCTTGGCTTTGCGGAATAGCGCGGAGCATCGCTTGCTCCGCCGCCAGCTTACCACCGTGCCGGCCTTCGTGTCGTGCCCCCCGTTTTCCTCGCCGTCCGAGGCGCGCCCGCGCCCCATCTTCACCTCCCGTCAACCATGATTATCGAAGCCGAACTCGTTTTTTCGCGGTTTTCCGCCAATCGCCCCCGAAAGTCATCCCCGCTCTTCGGAGCACCCTTAGACTCGGACCCATCCCCCGCCCGGGGACCGGCGGGGCATGTCCGTTCGGCAGCGTTGGCGGGGGAGCGGTGCCCGCGGCGATGAATGGAGTTTATCGGGCTCCCCGCCCCGGGCGGGCCTTGCCCGACCCTGGAGCACGATGACTCCAGCGCCAGAGAGCTGCGCGCGAGACCCACGCGAAAGACGCGGGCGCGAAGAAAGAAGCCATAATCCGGATCTTTCCAGATCGCGGCAACGGCGAAGCTTGCCCTTTAAGCTCTTTGACAGTGTGACGTATGGCAGGGTCCCCAACACCCCGGTCGTCGTCACCCGGTCAAACCGGGTGACCCAGTCCATTGGCCCCTCGTCTTGCCGAGCGGTAACGGAATGGATTGCCGGATCGGGCCCGGCAACGACGGGAGAGGGGAGCGACGGCCAGGCGACGGCCTCAATCCCAGTCGAGGAAGCGGGGCAGGCGGCCGTTCTTCTTCAGCGTGCCGACGATGCCTTCGGGGAAGAACAGCAGCACCAGGATAAGCGCCGTGCCGGTGGCCACGATGTTGAGCTCGGTGGCGCCGAGTTGGGAGACGAAGAACTCGTTGGCGGCGATGAAGACGAAGGCACCGACCACGGGACCGGACACCGTTCCGCGGCCGCCGAGAATGGTCATCAGCACGAACTTGGCCCCGACCAGGATGCTCAGGAAGATGACCGGGCTCAGATAGGTGAGATAGTAGCCCCAAAGGGCGCCGGCCATGCCGATGAACAGGCCGCTCAGGGCAAAGGCGAGGATCTTGTAAAAACGTATTGGAATTCCGGCCACTTCCGCCTTGGTCTCATCCTGCGAGATGGCCCGCAGGCCGAGCCCGAACTTCGACCGGCGGATGCGCATGGAAAGCCACACCGCGCCGATGGCCAGCGCCAGCATGGCGTAATAGAAGGGCAGCTTGACCAGCGCGACCGGCAGATCGAGCAGTTCCAGGCTGATACCGTTGGTGCCGCCGATATAGTCCCAATTGTCGAGCAGGATCTTGGTCAGCAGCACCAGCGCGATGGTCGAGATGATGAAGGTCGGCCCGCGGGCCCTCAGCGTAATCGTGCCGACCAGAAAGCCGATGGCCATGGCGATCAGGCCGCACAGCGGGAAGGCGATAAACGGCGATATGCCGAAATAGGCGAACAGGATCGCGGCCGCGTATCCGCCGATGGCGAAAAACACGTTATGGCCGAGCGAGATATAGCCGGCATAGCCGCCGATGATGTTCCAGCTCGAGGCGATGGCGACGTTCATGAACAGGAACAGCGCCATGTGCAGCCAGTAGTTCAGCCCGCCGACGGCGATGTGGACCAGCGGGAAGAGCGCGGCCGCGATCACCAGGGCCGAGATGAAGGCGCGCTTGGGGCCGGCCGCGGCGGCGGCGCTGCCCGTTGCGAGGTTTCCGGCCAGCGACGACATTCTCAAAGCTCCGACCTTTTGCCGAGGAGCCCTTGCGGGCGCACCAGCAGGATCACGAACAAGGCGAGATAGAAGGTGACCGGCGACCAGGTCGGCCCGAAACTGGAGGAAACGAACGCCGCGATGACCGACAGCACGAGCGCGCCGATGAGCGCGCCGAGCAGGCTGCCCATGCCGCCGAGCACGACCAGGGACAACAGGATCGCCACCCACTCCCAATGTTTGCTCGGATAAAATGAAAAAAGGTAGGAGAGCAGCGAGCCCGAGGCGCCGGCGAGCGCCATGCCGATGCCGAAGACCAGCATCGAGATGCGGTCGACATTGACGCCGACCACCTCGGCAGCGGTGCGGTTGTGGGTGGTCGCGCGGATAGCGTAGCCGGTACGGGTATATTGCAGAAACGCCCACAGCCCGATGAGGATGACCATGGAGAGCAGCATCGCGTAGAACTGCCCCTCGGGAATGTAGAAGGGCCCGAAGAGGATTGCCTCCGACGCGTAGGAGGGGTTGGTCGAGCGGTAGATGTTGGAAAACAGGTAGCCGAGCATGCCCTCGACGACGAGCGCCAGCGCGAACGTGACGAGAACCGTCACCGCGCGCTTGTGGGGATCGGCGATCGCATGGGCGAACAGAATCCGGTAGACGATAACGCCGACCAGGAACATGGCCGGCATGGTGATGACGATGGATAAGATCGGGTCGAGCCCAAGGCCCTTGAAGGCGAAGAAGGAGATGAAGGCCGCCATGACCATGAAGGAGGCGTGGCCGAGATTGACGATGCCCATGACGCCGAAGATCAGAGTCAGGCCGGAGGCCATCAGCGCATAGACGCCGCCGAGCACCAGACCGAGGATGGCGATCTGGATGTTGTGGATCACGTGCCGTTCCCCGTGCGCGGTCGGCGGCGGCCGAGATACAGTTCCTCGATGCGCGGGTCGTCGAGGACCGTTTGCGACGGGCCCTCGAACACCAGCTTGCCGAGATCGAGGACGCAGCCCCAGTCGGCGAACTTCAGGCCGAGGCGCGCGTTCTGCTCGACCACGATCAGGGTGATGCCGGCCGCCTTGAGGCGCTCCATGGAGTCGTAGATCTGCCGCGATACCTTCGGCGCCAGTCCCAGCGACGGCTCGTCGAGCATGATGATTTTCGGCCTGAGAACCAGCGCCCGGCCGAGGAGCAGCATCTGCTGCTGCCCGCCGGACAGCGTCTTGGCGGGCTGGCTGCTGCGCTCCTTGAGGATCGGGAACAGCTCGAACATCGCGTCGACGCGCGCGTCGACCTCGGCCCAGTTCTTGAGAATATAGCCGCCCATGCGCAGGTTTTCGCGCACCGTCATGTCGGGAAACAGGCTACGGTCCTGGGGCACGAAGCAAATGCCGCGATGCAGAATCTGGTCGGCCCGCTGCCCGTTCAGCGTCGCGCCGTCGAAGACGACCTGGCCGCTTCGCGTCGGCAGGAGGCCGCAGATGACCTTGAGCAGGGTCGACTTGCCGGCGCCGTTGGGGCCGACGATGCAGTAGCTCTTGTCGGCCTCGACGCTGAGCGAAAGGCCGGTGAGGATGTCGGGGCCGATGCCGTAGCCGGCAACGACGTTTTCGATTGTGAGGACTGCCATCAGGCGACCCCCAGATAGGCTTCGAGCACCAGCGGATCGGCCTGGATCTTGGCCGGCGGACCCTCGGCCAGCACCTTGCCGTAGGCCATGACGATGACCGGATCGCAGACATTCATGACCATGTCCATATTGTGCTCGACGATGAGGAAAGTGACGCCCTGTTTGCGCAGCCGCTCGACGCGGTCGATGATGAGCTCGAGCAGCGCCGGGTTGATGCCGCCGGCCGGCTCGTCGAGCAGGAACAAGCGGGGATCGGCCATCATGCCGGCGGCCAGATCCATCAGCTTCTTCTGGCCGTATGAAAGCTTCGCCGCCGGCTCGTCGGCAAGTTCCGCGATGCCGACGAATTCGAGCAGCTCCATGCCGCGCTCGCGCTCCTCGCCGAGGATGCTCTGCCCGATCAGGCCGCCAAGGCCCCTGGCCGGCGACTGGACGACGAGGTTTTCGAGCACCGTCAGGTCGCCGAGCTGGCGGCTGACCTGGAACGTCCGGCTGATGCCGCGGCGGGTGATCTGATGCGGCTGCAGCCGTTCGATGCGCTTGCCCTCGAACAGAATGGCGCCGGCGTCGCAGCGGTGCAGCCCGTTGATCATGTTGAACACGGTCGTCTTGCCGGCGCCGTTGGGGCCGATCAACGCGGTGATGCTGCCCTGCTCGACAGAGAAGGAGCAGGCGTCGACCGCCTTGATGCCGCCGAAGGACTTGGCCGCGTCGCAAATTTCCAGAAGAGGCAAGTTCAAGCCCCGCCGTTCTTGCTGAGAGGCCCGGCAGTGGGCCGGGCCTCCGTCTCTTGGCGCGCTAGAGTTGCGCGATTACCATTTCGGCTTCGGCCAGATCAGATCGGCCGTGCCCGGGAACTCGCCGAGCGGATAGACGAATTTCAGTTCGCCATTCTGCCATTGGGTGATGAGGAACGACTTGTCGAGCGGCAGGCCCTTCTCGTCCCAATGGAAGTTGCCGAGGATCGTCTTTACGGGCTCATCCTTGGTCCGCGAGGCAAGCCAGTCGCGCAGCACCTGATTGTCGGTCGAGTTGGCCCCGGCGACCGCCTCGACCATGCCCTGGCAGGTCGCAAAGGGGATCGCATTGTCCTCGTCCGGCTCGCTGCCGAATTTCGCCTTGAACTCGCGAATGAAGTCCTGGTTGGAGAAATCCTTGCCGCCGATCGTGCCGACCCACTCGACCGCCGGGTGCCAGGCGGAATGGATCATCACGCCGTTGGCGGCATCAGCCAGCTGGTCATGGAACTCGGCCTGCGTGCCCTGACCCATAATGACGGCGGTCGGCTGATAGTCGATGGTCTTGAAGGCGCGCACCAGCTGGATCGCCTCGTCCGGGGAGGCGGTGAAGCCGACGACCATGTCGGCGCCGCTGCCCTTGACGGAGTTGGCGAGCGTAATCCAGTCAGAGAAGCCCTCTTCCGGCCACTGCTGCTCGAACACCACCTCGATGCCCGAATCGGCAAGAGCGCCGGGCGCCAGATCGATGACCTTGTCGGTGCCGGCGATCGTGCGCTTGGAGCCGATGAGGCCGGCGACCGCGGCGTTGGCATAGAAGTCGTCGGCATAAACCACCGCCGCCTTCTTCGGCATCTGGTCGGGCTTGACCAGCTCCTTCATCAGAGTGCCATAGGATTTGCCGAGATATTCGGCGGCGTTGGGCTGGAAGTTGAAGATGTATTTGTAACCGCGCTCGTAAATCTGCAGCGCCACGCCCGAGGGAACCGGGTAGACCATCTTGTTCTGCTCGGCGATCGACGTCGTCGGGAAGGTGATGCGGCTCGAGAAGGTGCCGAGCAGCACGCTCACCTTGTCCTCGTTGATCAAGCGTTCGAACTGCGCCTGCGCGGTTTCGTTGACCGACTGGTTGTCGGAAACGATGAGCTTGACCGGTTCGCCGAGCAGCCCGCCGGACTTGTTGACGAGCTCGACGCACAGCTCGTAGCCGTCCTTGTGCTTCTGGCCATTGATGGCGAGGCCGCCGGTGATCGGCAGCGAGGCGCCGAAGACCACCTGCTCGGCCTGAGCCGATACCGGGATCGCGAGCATCGCCGCTCCCACGGCCATTAACTTGAGAATTTGTTTCATGAGCTTTCCATCCCTTCGTGAATCATCGGCCTCAAGCGGGCCGACATTGATTATTGTGTGGATTATCGCCTTCGGACGCGTGAAGGCGAACCTGCCCGCTTTTCATTCTCTGCAAGGGGCGGCGAAAACGCAATACCATATTCGATCATGCGGGTACGCTCGCCCGCGGGTCGGCGAATTCGGGCATTTGGTTCGGCTTCAAAGCGAAAAAGGGCCCGGTTCCGCGAGGAACCGGGCCTGCACATCACACCGGCGATCCGGGGGCGGGTATGTTGCCGGCGCGAATGAGATCAGCCGCTTGGCGGCGGAAAACTCACCCGGACCGCGGGCCGGCGGGCGCGCCGGGGGAGGAAAGCGGCGCGACGCGGGCGGGGGACGGCGGCCGCGGTCCGGGTGGAGCGTGCCGAATTCGTCTGTTCCATGGCCGCGATCGTGGCCGAACGGCCTTGAACCGATGCTGAAGCGCCCGTTCATCTGGCGTTCAGGTTTGGCCGGCCGGAACCGCGGTAGGCGATGTCCCCGAATCGGAGATGGATGCTTGACGGGACCGGCGTTTTAAGCGCATTGTCCGGCCTCATGAGAACGACGTCGGCGCAACGCGCCATTAGCATCTGCGCGATTATCATTAGCCGCTAGCACACAGGCTGGCTGCGGTCGTTCCTCCTTAGTTTCCGAAATCCGAGCACGAACGCCCCGGCCAGCAGGCCGAGGGGATGATTTATGGCGAAGGACGCCGGGCCGGGCTTCAGGGGGCTGAGGCTCTACAACACGTTGACGCGGGCAAAGCAGGAATTCGTTCCGCTCGATCCCGCCAATGTGCGCATGTATGTGTGCGGGCCGACGGTCTACGACTTCGCCCATATCGGCAATGCGCGGCCGATCATCGTCTTCGACGTGCTGTTCCGCCTCTTGCGGCACCTCTATGGCGAGACCAAAGTCACCTACGTTCGCAATATCACCGACGTCGACGACAAGATCATCGCCCGGGCGGCGGAGGAGGGGACTTCCGTCGACGAGATCACCCGACGCACGACGAAGCAGTTCCACGAGGACGTGGCGGCGCTCGGCTGCCTTGAGCCGACCCACGAGCCGCGCGCGACGCAGCACATCGGCGAGATGATCGCCATGATCGAGCGGCTGATCGCAAACGGCTGCGCCTATCGGGCGGACGGCCATGTGCTGTTCGACGTGACCAAATTCGCCGACTACGGCAAGCTGTCGAACCGCTCGACCGACGAGATGATCGCCGGCGCCCGCGTCGAGGTCGCGCCCTACAAGAAGAACCCGATGGATTTCGTGCTGTGGAAGCCGTCGACGCCCGAGCAACCGGGCTGGGATTCACCGTGGGGCCGCGGCCGGCCCGGCTGGCACCTCGAATGCTCGGCCATGTCGGAAGCCCTGCTCGGCGAGACGTTCGACATCCATGGCGGCGGCATCGACCTGGTCTTCCCGCACCACGAAAACGAGATCGCTCAGTCGCGCTGCGCCCACGGCACCGAAACCATGGCCCGCTACTGGCTGCACAACGGCTACCTCCAGGTCGAGGGCCAGAAAATGTCGAAAAGCCTGGGGAATTTCGTGACGATTAGGGACTTGCTGAAGACTGACAAGTTCGGTGGGCGCAAATGGCCCGGCGCGGTGTTGAAATTGGCTATGCTCATGACTCATTACCGCGAGCCAATCGACTTCACAGTGGGACGCTTGGAGGATGCCGAGCGAATCTGGCGGCGGTGGGGACGGATCGAAAAAGCGCTCGGCGAATGGGATTGGCAGTTGGTGAACGCCCTGAAATCCACACCTGAGCCGCAGGAGGGCATTCTCGGGTTTTTGTGCGATGACATGAACACGCACGCGGCGATCGCGACAATGCAGACATTGGCAAGGTCCGCGGAGGGCGGATACGAGCGTGCCGGAGAGATCCTTGTGGCGACGGCCGAATTCCTTGGCATGGAACTAAATGAGGCTGTCCTGCTCGATCATGTCCCCGATATCGAAAGAGCGCTGATCGACAGCCTGCTCGCCGCCCGCGCCAAGGCCCGCGCCGCCAAGGACTGGGCCGAGGCCGACCGCATCCGCGACGAGCTGGCGGAAATGGGCATCCAGCTCAAGGATTCGAAAGACCCCGAGACCGGCGAGATGAAGACCGAATGGGAGGTCGCGCGATGAGCGAAAGACCCCCTCATCCGCCTCGCGCCCAAGGGCGCTCGGCACCTTCTCCCGCAAGGGGAGAAGGGAAAAGCAAACCCTCTCCCCTCGCGGGAGAGGGTGGCGCCGCTCATAAAGCGGCGCCGGGTGAGGGGGCCAGCGCTTCCCCTCTGGTCTCACATGCCCGGGAAATGCGCCATGAAGCAACCGACGCGGAGGCAAAGCTTTGGAGCGCACGCCGCAATCTGCAGCTTGTCCAGGCGAAGTTCCGGCGGCAGGTCCCGTTGGGGCTCTTTATCGGTGACTTTGTGTGTTTCGAGGCACGCCACGTGGTGGAAGCGGACGGTGGTCAGCACGCCGAAGCCGAAAAGGATCGCTGGCGAGACCGCTGGTTCGCCGAGAATGGCTATCGGACTCTGCGGTTCTGGAACAACGAGATCCTTGAGAATCTGGAAGGCGTTCTACTGGCGATTTCAACTGCTCTGTCGAATTCACCCCCTCACCCGGTTCGGCCGGCGGCCTCGCCACCCTCTCCCGCAAGGGGAGAGGGTTCACGCGCGACTGGCCAGCGATTCACGAACGAGGAACCGCGATGACCAGGCATGTTCTCGACCACATATCTTTGAGCGTCTCCGACTATGCCCGCGCCAAGGCGTTCTACACCGCCGCGCTGGCGCCGCTCGGCCTTGTGCCGATGATGGAGTTTTCCGACGAGGTCACCGGCTCAACCGATGTCGTCGGCTTCGGCACCGCGGGCAAGCCCTTCTTCTGGCTCGCGGCCAAGGGGCGGCAGACGCCGGCGCAGCACATCGCCTTCGGTGCCGCGACGCGCGCCGAGGTCGGCGCCTTCCACAAGGCGGCGCTCGCCGCCGGCGGCAAGGACCACGGCGCGCCGGGGCTGCGCCCCCACTATCACCCGAACTATTACGGCGCCTTCGCGCTCGACCCGGACGGCAACAATATCGAGGCGGTCTGCCACGAGCCCGAGTGAGCATGCAGGTGTCGCCAAACGAGGGAAACGCATGATGAGCAAGGACGGAAACGGCCGTTACACCGGCGGCTGCCAATGCGGCGCCGTGCGCTTCGCGGTCGAGGGCACGCTCGGCCGGCCGTCGATCTGCCATTGCCGCATGTGCCAGAAGGCGTTCGGCGGCTTCTACGCGCCGCTCGTCGGCATCGGCCGCGCGCGGCTTGCCTGGACGCGCGGCGAACCGAAACGGTTCCAAAGCTCCAATCATGTGAAGCGCGGCTTCTGCGCCGATTGCGGCACGCCGCTGACCTACGAGGCGCCCGATGGCGTGGCGCTGGCGATCGGCGCCTTCGACGATCCGGCGGCGCTTGCCCCGGTCATGCAATACGGCATCGAGGGCAGGCTACCCTATGTCGACGGCCTGCCGGCGCTGCCGGCGCTGCGCACCGAAGACGAGATCGCGGCCGCCGCCTACCTCAAAACCATCATCAGCCATCAGCATCCCGACCACGAAACGGCCGAATGGCCGCCCCACGGACAAGTGACATGACCCAGGAACGCCTCTACCTGTTCGACACGACGCTACGCGACGGCGCGCAGACCAACGGCGTCGATTTCTCCGTCGAGGACAAGCGCATCATCGCCGAAATGCTCGATGCGCTCGGCGTCGACTATGTCGAGGGCGGCTATCCCGGCGCCAACCCGACCGACAGCGCGTTCTTCGCCCAGCGCCCGGCCCTGAAGCACGCGCGGCTGACCGCCTTCGGCATGACCAAGCGCGCCGGCCGCTCGGCCTCCAACGATCCGGGCCTTGCCGCGGTCCTCGATGCCGATGCCGAGGCGGTGTGTCTGGTCGCCAAGAGCTGGGATTTCCACGTCGACGTGGCGCTCGGCGTCAGCAACGAGGAGAACCTTGCCGCGATTCGCGAATCGGTTGCCGCGATCCGCGCCAAGGGCCGCGAGGCGATCATCGATTGCGAGCATTTCTTCGACGGCTACAAGGCGAACCCCGACTATGCGCTCGCCTGCGTCAAGGCGGCCCACGAAGAAGGCGCCCGCTGGGTGGTCCTGTGCGACACCAATGGCGGCGCGCTGCCCGAGGAGGTCGAGGCGATTGTCGGCGAAGTCGTCAAGCATGTGCCCGGCGACCATCTCGGCATCCACACCCACAACGACACGGAGAACGCGGTCGCCAATTCCTTCGCCGCGGTGCGCGCCGGCGTGCGCCAGATCCAGGGCACGCTCAACGGCCTCGGCGAGCGCTGCGGCAACGCCAACCTGACCTCGATCATTCCGACGCTGTTGTTGAAGGAGCCTTACAGGAGCCGTTTTGCGACCGGCGTCGACCTGGGCGCGCTTTCCCGGCTGACCTCGACCTCGCGGCTTCTCGACGAACTGCTCAACCAGGCGCCGAACCGCCACGCGCCCTATGTCGGCGAAACGGCATTCGCGCACAAGGGCGGCATCCACGTCTCGGCGGTCGAGAAGGACCCCACGACCTACGAGCACATCGCGCCGGAGATCGTCGGCAACCGGCGGCGGACGCTCGTCTCCGATCAGGCCGGCCGCTCCAACATCCTCGCCGAGTTGCGCGCCCGCGGCATCGAGGTCGACAAGGACGACGCCGTCGTCGGTCGCCTGCTCGAGGAGGTCAAGAACCGCGAGGCGATCGGCTACGCCTATGAGGGGGCGGAGGCCTCGTTCGAGATGCTGGCGCGGCGCATCCTCGGCCAGGTGCCGCAATATTTCACGGTCGAAAGATTCCGCGTCACGGTCGAGCGCCGGCACAATGCGCTCGGCGAGCTGGTCACCGTGTCGGAGGCCACCGTCAAGGTCGCGGTCGACGGGCAGACGATGATGTCGGTGGGCGAGGGGGTCGGCCCGGTCCACGCCCTCGACATCGCGCTCAGAAAGGACCTCGGCAAATATCAGAGCTACATCGACGATCTGGAGCTGGTGGACTTCAAGGTGCGTATCCTCAATGGCGGCACCGGCGCGGTGACTCGGGTGCTGATCGAGAGCGCCGATGGCTCGGGCGACCGCTGGTTCACGGTCGGCGTGTCGGCCAATATCGTCGATGCCTCGTTCCAGGCGCTGACCGACTCGATCACCTACAAATTGCTAAAGGAGGGTGCGCCGGCCCCCTGATCGGTCGGCTTGCAGATGGCGGCCGCCTTTTTCAGCGTCGGCACGATCTGCTCGACCGTCTCGGCGACGAAATAGCGCGCCATCAGCCCTTCGCGGATGAACGCCTCCGCGCGCATGTGGGTCATGAGCGCGATCAGCGGCTGCCAGAAGCCGGCAATGTTGGCGAGCACGACCGGCTTTTCATGCTGTCCGAGCTGCGCCCAGGTGAGCATCTCGACGGTCTCCTCGAGCGTGCCGAGGCCGCCGGGAAGCGCGACGAAGCCGTCGGCGCGGTCGAACATGGCGCGTTTTCGCGCATGCATATCCTCGGTCACCAGAAGCTCGTCGACCTCGCGCATCATGCGCTCGCGGGCGACCAGGAACTGAGGGATAATGCCGGTAACCTTTCCGCCGTGCTCGATCACCGACCGGGCGAGGGTGCCCATCAGCCCGAGGCTGCCGCCGCCATAGACGAGGCGAATCTGCGCGGCCGCGAGAATGCGGCCGAAACCGCGGGCCGCCTCCGCATAGGCGGGATCGGTGCCGAGGCCGGAACCGCAATAGACGCAAACAGCTTGAATTCTGGTCATTTAGCCATCTCGCATTGGCAGCAATCACGCGTCAAGAAGGCAGCCGCCGCCCTGGTAAATAGTAACTCTGTCGACAGACAGGGTATTTTGCAGTAGCCCTGCACCTGATAATGTGACCTGAAATGGGCAACGGACGGTGCATTGCACAATGGCGGCCACGGCGTCGTGAGCCGCCGCTTGGAGTTGTCCCCGTAGACGCCGGCAAAATAACAATACCAACCCGCTGAAGCGAGGAATGGACGTGATCACCAAAATTATCGCAGCCCTTAAGAGCAACCTCGCCCTCACTCTGAGCGCCGTCGGCGTTGCCGTGGTTGCCGCGGTGGCCGGAACCGCAGGCTGGATATACGCGAACCAGCCTCAGGTGCAAGAGGTCGAAGCACCGCAAACGCTGACAACGCCGGACGGCACTGCGCCGGGATCGCAGACGCGCCAGGCGCGGCTTCCCGAAGCGGCGGAGCCCGGTGGCGAGGCTCCGCCGGCCGCCGTGTCCGGTGAGCCGGCCGCGCCCGGCCAAACGCTGCCCGGTTTCGACATCGTGCGCGTCCAGCCGGACGGCGGCGCGGTCGTCGCCGGTCAGGCCGAGCCCGGGTCCAAGGTGGTTCTGTTCGCCAATTCCGAGCCGGTGGCCGAGACGAAAGCCGACGCGACGGGAAGCTGGGTCCTGGTGCTCGAAAAGCCGCTGCCGGCCGGCGCCAGCGATCTGTGGCTCAGCGCCGAGAAGGCGGGCTCGCCGAAGGTCCGCTCGGCCCAGTCGGTCGCCGTGGTAATCGATCCGAATAAGAACGAGCGCCCCCTGGTCGTCGTACAGGACGACGCGGGAAGCCGCGTGTTGCAGAAGCCCGAGGTCATCGCCGTGGCGACGCCAACCGAGGCGCCGCAGCCGCCGCCGGCCGCGCCTTCCGCCGCCGAAACGCCGGGCGAAGTCGCCGCCATGGCGCCGCAGGAACCTACGCAGGCGCAGCCGCCCGCCGGGGTTGGCGCGACGTTGCGCGTGCCGGTGACCATAGAGGCCGCCGACTATGATGTTGGCGGCCAGCTGCACATGTCGGGCACGGCGGCGCCATCGGCGACGGTGCGGCTCTATTACGACAACAACTATATCGGCGACGCGGAGGCGGACTCCGAGGGGCGCTGGTCGCTCAGCTTCAAGCGCAGTCTCGACGGCGCCGCGCATACGGTGCGCGCCGACGAGGTGGCGCCGGCGAGCGGCGACATTCTGGCCCGCGCCGAAGTGAGCTTCATCGCCGAGCTGCCCGAGAGCGAACGGCGCAGACTGGCAGAGGCCGCCGAAGCGGCGAAGGCCGCGCCGCCGCCGGGGACCCAGGTGGCCGCAGCGACGGATCAGGCCGTGACCATTCCGGATGCGCTGGGTGCGCCGGAAGAGGTGGTGGAGCAGGCCACGCCGACTTCCACCGAAGCGGTCGCGGAGAGCGTGGCCACGCCGCCCGCGCCGCCGGCCGAAGAGACCGCCCCGGCACCGGAAGCCCCCGATATGGCCGCGGCCGAACCCACCGCCGAGCCGCCTTCGCCGGCGCTGCCCTTGGCGGCCATAGGCGACGATCCGAAGGTGCCCAACCGGATAACCGTGGTGCGCGGCGACAATCTGTGGCGCATTTCCCGCACCTTCTATGGCCGCGGCATCCGCTACACCACTATCTTCCAGGCCAACCGCGATCAGATCCGCAATCCGCACTGGATCTATCCCGACCAGGTATTTCTGATCCCGCGCCTGAAGAGTACCGACGAAGCGGTCAACTGAGCCGTTTTGACGGCTGATGCTCCCGCTTGCCTGAATAGGCCTTCGGCCTATATGAAGGCGAGCGCCTTGCGGAGCCTTTGAGACATGCTGGCAGCACCGCGGCCGGCGCCCGGCTTCGCTCAAGCCCGAAAATTCAGCCGGTCGGCGCGCCGCGCGGGAAATATGATGCTGCAAAGGACGGACCGCAAATACGGCTCGCAATGGGGGACGCTGAAGGCGCTGTTGCCCTATATCTGGCCGCCCGACCGGCCAGACCTGAAGCTGCGCGTCGTCATCGCGCTTTCCATGCTCATCGCCGCCAAGGCCGCGACCATCGCCGTTCCCTTCTTCTACAAGGCCGCCGTCGACGCGCTCACCGCCGGGGCCGATACCACCACGATGCTGCTGATCAGCGGGCCGCTCGGCCTCATTGTCGCCTATGGCGTCGGCCGGGTGATGATGGTGCTGTTCGCGCAGATGCGCGACGCGCTGTTCTCCAAGGTCGCCCAGCACGCGGTGCGCTCGCTCGCGGTGAAGACCTTCCGCCACATGCACCGCCTGTCGTTGCGCTTCCACCTGGAGCGCAAGACCGGGGGCCTGAGCCGCATCATCGAGCGCGGCACCCGCGGCATCGAGGTCATCGTCCGCTACACCATGCTCAATACCGCGCCGACGGTGCTCGAGCTGATGCTCATCGGCGGCGTGCTCTACTACCATTTCAACTTCTGGTATCTGTTGGTGATGCTGGTCACGGTGGTGGCCTATGTGTCGTACACGTTTATCGCCAGCGAGTGGCGCATCGGCATCCGCCGCGACATGAACGAGTCCGACACCGACGCCAACACCAAGGCGATCGACAGCCTGCTCAACTACGAGACGGTGAAATATTTCGGCAATGAGGGCTGGGAGGCGAGCCGCTTCGACCAATCGATGGGGCGCTATGAGCGCGCGGCGGTGCGCAGCAACACGTCCCTGGCGGTGCTCAATTCCGGCCAGGCGGTGTTCTTCACCATCGGGCTCACGGTCTGCATGGTGATGGCCGCCCGCGACGTTGCCGCCGGCAGCCTCACCGTCGGCGATTTCGTCATGGTCAACGCGCTGCTGATGCAGCTCTTCGTTCCGCTCAACTTCATGGGCATGGTCTACCGCGAGATCAAGCAGGGGCTGGTCGACATCGAGAACATGTTCGACCTGCTCGGCAAGGAGCCCGAGATCGGCGACGTTCTCGGCGCCCGGCCGCTCAGCGTCGAGGCCGGCGAGATCCGTTTCGAGAATGTCGATTTCTTCTATGACGCGAACCGGCAGATCCTGCACCGGCTGTCCTTCACGGTGCCGCCGGGAAAGACGGTCGCCATCGTCGGCCCCTCCGGCGCCGGCAAGTCGACCATCTCGCGCATCCTGTTCCGCTTCTACGAGGTTTCCGGCGGGCAGGTGCTGATCGACGGCCACGACATCCGCATGGCGACGCAGGATTCGCTGCGCCGGGCGATCGGCATGGTGCCGCAGGACACGGTGCTGTTCAACGACACGATTGCCTACAATATCCGTTATGGCCGGCCCGACGCCTCCGACGAGGAGGTGTATGAGGCGGCCCGCATGGCCCAGATCGACGAATTTATCCGCGGCCTGCCCGCCGGCTACGACACCGAGGTCGGCGAGCGCGGGCTCAAGCTTTCCGGCGGCGAGAAGCAGCGCGTCGCCATCGCCCGCACCATCCTCAAAGGTCCGCCGATCCTGATGCTCGACGAGGCGACCTCGGCGCTCGACAGCGCCACCGAACAGGAGATTCAGGCAGCGCTCCGCCGGGTCTCCGAGAACCGCACCACACTGGTCATCGCCCACCGGCTTTCGACCATCATCGACGCCGACGAGATCCTGGTGCTCAAGGCCGGCCGCATCGCCGAGCGCGGCCGCCACGAGGGACTGCTGACGAAGGGCGGGCTTTACGCCGACATGTGGAACCGCCAGCGCGAGGCCGAGGCGGCGCGCGCCCGCCTTGCCGAAGCGGAGGTCGACGAGGCCGCCTCGCCGGCCGAGGCGGCGGTCGAGCCGATTCTTACGGAGTAGGCCATGGCGGCGGAACGGAACGGAGCGGGGTCTGCGGGCGGCATCGTCGATTCCATCTTCTCCGTGCTGGCGCCGGTGCATCGCGAGGGTTATCTCTTTGTCCTCGTCTTCGCCGGCATAAGCCTGATCCTGTTTGCCTTCGCCGGCCGGACAGCCGGCTGGCTCGGCGTCATCGCAACGGCGTGGTGCGCCTATTTTTTCCGCGATCCGGCGCGGGTGACGCCGCTGCGCAACGGTCTCGTGGTGGCGCCGGCGGACGGGCGCATCTCGGCGATCGAGGAGGTCGAGCCGGCGGCGGAACTCGAGCTCGGCGGCGGCAAGTGCACCCGCATCTCGATCTTCATGAACCTGTTCGACTGCCATGTGAACCGCGTCCCGGTGCCGGGCCGGGTCGTGAAAACCGCCTATCGGCCGGGCAAGTTCGTCAATGCCGCGCTCGACAAGGCGAGCGAAGAGAACGAAGCCAACGCCGTGGTCATCGAGACCGCCGACGGCCACCGCGTCGGCGTCGTCCAGATCGCCGGGCTTGTCGCGCGCCGCATCGTCTGCTTCGTTAAGGAGGGCGAGACGCTGCAAGCCGGCGACCGGTTCGGGTTGATCCGCTTCGGCAGCCGGCTCGACGTCTATCTGCCGGCGGGAAGGCAGACGCTGGCCTGCCTCGGCCAGCGCGCGGTCGCCGGCGAGACGGTGCTCGCGGACCTTGCCGCCGACGAGCCGCAGCGCCAGGGCCGGAAAAGCTGAAGGAGGGTCTTGCACCATGAAACGGCTGTTCCCGCCCTTCGAGCCCGAGGACGAGGAGCGCGCGCGAAGCTCGCGCTTTCGCCGCATTCCGACCCGGCTGTTGATCCCCAACCTGATCACGCTATTGGCGCTGTGCATGGGGCTGACCGCCATCCGCATGGCGCTGGAGGCCCGCTTCGAATGGGCGGTGGCGGCGATCGTCATCGCCGCGGTGCTGGATTCGCTTGACGGCCGCATCGCCCGGCTCCTGAAGTCGACCTCGCGCTTCGGCGCCGAGCTCGATTCGCTCGCCGACTTTGTCAATTTCGGCGTCGCTCCGGCGGTGCTGCTCTACAACTGGTCGCTGGTCGAGCTGAAGTCGGCGGGCTGGATCGGGGTGCTCGCCTTCAGCCTGTGCTGCGCGCTCAGGCTTGCCCGCTTCAACGTCGCCCTGGAGCGGCCGCGCCCGGCCTGGATGTCGAAATTCTTCGTCGGCATGCCGGCGCCCGCCGGCGCGATCACGCTGCTGCTGCCGCTCTATGTGGAGTATCTCGGAATTGCCGAGGTGCGCGGCCTGTCGCCGCTGGTCCTCGTCTATTGCGGGGCAATCGCCTTTCTCATGGTTTCGCGCGTGCCGACGTTTTCCGGCAAGGCATTGGGGATGCGCGTGTCGCGCGATATGGTGATGCCGATTTTCGTGCTGGTCGTGCTGTTCGCCGCCTTCCTGTTGAGCTTTCCGTGGCTGACGCTGGCGACCGGCACCGTCGCCTATCTCGGCTCGATCCCGGTCAGCCTGTGGCGCTACCGCGAGTTCGCCCTCGCCGTGGAGGGCCGGAAGAGGCTGGAAGAGCCTGCCGCCGCCGCCATGCTGCCGCCCGAGGCCGAGGAGGAGGAAGACCGCCCGGTCAAGCTGCACTGAGGGCGGCGAGGCTCCGCGCGGCTGCCAGACGGACTAGTAACGCCGGCCCCGGGCTGGGGATGCGTCCGAGCCTAAGGGTGCTCCGCAGAGCGGGGATGAGTTTCGGGTGCGATTGGCGGAAAACCGAGAAAAAACGAGTTCGGTTTCAATAGTCATAGTTAACGGGAGGTGAATTGTGGGCCGTAGTGTCGCCTCTCTCCTTCGTCGTTGCCGGGCTAGACCCGGCAACCCATGCCGTTACGGCTCGGCAAGACGAGGGGCCAGAGGAATGGATCCCGGATCGCGCGACGGATGACCGCCTTGGCCTGCACACCGCCCAGGCCGTCGCTTGTCCGGGATGACGAAGTGAGGCGAGGCGGCGCCCCTTCCTTCGTCGTTGCCGGGCTCGACCCGGCAACCCATGCCGTTACGGCTCGGCAAGACGAGGGGCCAGTGGAATGGATCCCGGATCGCGCGACGGATGACCGCCTTGGCCTGCACACCGCCCAGGCCGTCGCTTGTCCGGTATGCCGGTATGGGGAAACCTCAGGGGGCGCCCCCGCGGAGGGCGTTGGACAGCCCGATCCGCCCAACATAAAATTGCCTGGCGAAGAGGGCGGCTCGCAATGCCTTTGCGCCGATCTTGAAGGTGAACCGACAGGCACGCGAACGGTCGGCGTTCTGTTCTGTTAGAAGATTTCCGCAACCGGTGGGGATTTCCGATGAGAACGCACATCAGACTCGACGAGCGGGACAATGTTGCGGTCGCTCTCCACGACCTGAAGACCGGCACCGAGCTCTCCGACCCCGAGGTTCTGCTGCGAAGCGATGTTCCAAGCGGGCACAAGTTCAGCGTGGCTGCGATCGGCCATCAGAGCCAGGTGGTGAAGTTCGGTCAGATCATCGGCACGGCCAGCGCAGATATCGGGGCCGGCGAGCACGTGCATGTGCACAATTTGTCGATGGACGATTTCGACCGCGACTATGCGTTCTCGTCGGCCAGGAGCAATACCGAAAAGCTGCCTGCGGCGGAAGCTGCAACGTTCATGGGCTATCGCCGCGCCGACGGCAAGGTGGGAACGCGCAACTATATCGGCGTCATCAGCTCGGTGAATTGCTCAGCGACCGTCGCCAAGCACGTGGCGCGCGCGATCGACAGGGAGAACCTGCTCGGCGGCTATCCGAACGTCGACGGCATCGTCGCCCTGACCCACGGCGCGGGCTGCTGCATCAGGACGGATCATGAAGGCTTCAGAATGCTGCAAAGGACGATCTGGGGCCATGCCGAGCATGCCAACTTTGCGGCGGTGCTGCTGGTGGGCCTGGGCTGCGAGGCAAACCAGATTTCCATGATGCTCAATACCTTCGGGGCCGAGAACGGCAGCCGGCGGCACTCTTTGACGATGCAGCAAGAAGGCGGAACGAAGAAAACGGTCGAGGCTGCCCTCGATTGGATCAAGGGCATCCTCCCGGCGGCGAACGAGGCGCAACGACAGCCGTGCCCGGTCAGCGAACTGAAGGTCGCACTGCAATGCGGCGGTTCGGACGGCTATTCGGGGATCACCGCCAATCCGGCGTTGGGGCTTGCCGTCGACAGGCTCGTTGCGCAGGGCGGTACGGCGGTTCTGGCCGAGACGCCCGAGATCTATGGCGCGGAGCATCTTCTAACCCGCCGCGCCGAGACGCCGGAGGTCGGGCAGAAACTCGTCGACCTCATTCGCTGGTGGGAGGACTATGCGGCGCGCAACGACAGCGCGATCAACAACAATCCGACGCCCGGCAACAAGGCGGGCGGATTGACGACGATCCTCGAAAAGTCGCTCGGCGCGATTGCAAAGGCGGGCTCCACGAACCTGATGGGCGTGCTCAGATATGCCGAGCCGATCCGCCAGTCCGGGCTCCTGTTCATGGACTCGCCGGGCTACGACCCGTGCTCCATCACCGGCGAGGTCGCCTCCGGCTGCAATCTGATCGGCTTCACCACGGGGCGCGGCTCCTGCTACGGCAACAAGCCGGTGCCGTCGCTGAAGATTGCCACCAACACGCCGATGTTCGAGCGGATGGTCGACGACATGGACATCAATTGCGGAACCGCGGTGGACGGCGAGGAGACCCTGGCCTCGCTGGGCGACTCGATCTACGAGCACATGCTGGAGATCGCGAGCGGGGCGCGGACGAAATCCGAACTGAACGATCTCGGCGACTGCGAATTCGTTCCCTGGCAGATCGGAGCACAGATGTAGCGCGGGGCCCGCGCCGCCGCCTCACTCCGCCGCTTCGGGATATTCGAGGCCGGCATCCTTGGCGGGCGCGGCGGCAACGGGTTGCGCTTCGCCTCTGTAGCGCGGGGCCCGCGCCGCCGCCTCACTCCGCCGCTTCCGGATATTCGAGGCCGGCATCCTTGGCGGGCGCGACGGCGACGGGTTGCGCTTCGCCTCCCTTCTTGCCCCGCCAGCGCGCCCGGATATGGGCGATCCGCTCGCCATAGACCGCCGGCGCGGCAAGCAGCGTCGGCACCAGGACTTGGGAGGGTGTAATCCTCAATTCGTCGAGGCTGGAAAGGGCGCGCCGTCGGCTTCCGCGGAGCGCGGGGTCCGCTTTTCCTTGGGCTCCGCAATGAAGGTGTAGAACATCGGAACGACGAAAAGGGTGAAGGCCGTTCCGATGAGGATGCCGGAGAAGATCACGAGCCCCATCGAGTAGCGGGCCGCGGCGCCGGCCCCGGAGGCGAGAATCAGCGGGACGACGCCGAGCGACATCGCTGCGGTCGTCATTAGGATCGGCCTCAGACGCACGCGCGCGGAGGCGACGATGGCTTCGCGCCGCGAGAGTCCGCGCTCGCGCTGCTGGTTGGCGAACTCGACGAGCAGGATGCCGTGCTTGGTTATCAGACCGATCAGGGTGATGAGTCCGACCTGTGTATAGATGTTGAGCGTGCCGAGCCCGAGATTCAGCGGCGCCACCGCGCCGAATATGGTCAGCGGCACCGACATCATGATGATCAGGGGATCGCGGAAGCTCTCGAACTGGGCCGCAAGGACGAGATAGATCACCACCACGGCGAGGATGAAGGCGATCAGGATCGTCGAACCCTGTTGCGCCTCCAGCCGCGATTGGCCGGAATAGTCGATGAAGAACGAATCCGGCAGCAACGATCGGGCGATGTCAACGATGGTCTGAAGGCCGTCGCCGGTCGCAACGCCGGGAAGCGGAAGTGCCGCGATCGTCGCCGAGTTGAGCTGATTGAACTGCTCGATCGACGAGGGCGCGACTTGCGTGGAGACGCTGACCACAGCCGACAGGGGAACGAGCCCCCCGGACGCGCTGCGGACGAAGTAGTCGCCTAGCTGATCGGGATTTTCCCTGAATCTCCGCGGCACCTGGGTGATGATGTCGTAGCTGTTCGAATCCCGGTCGAACTGAGCCACGGCGCCGCCGCCAACCAGGATGCCGAGGGTCCTGCCGATTTCGCTGATGGGCACGCCGAGCGCGGCGGCGCGATCGCGGTCGATGGTCACGATCACCTGCTGCGCGTCGAAGGCGAGGGAGTTCTGAACGATGATGAAGCGGCCCGAGGCGTCGGCCTCCTGCTTGACCTGTTGGGCGACCTCGTAGACCCGCGCCGGATCGCCGGTGGAGCGGATGATCACCGAGATCGGCAGGCCCCCGCCGGTGCCCGGCAGCGTCGGCGGCGCGAATACAAGCGCTTCCACGCCGGTGATCGCGCCGAGCCTGGCCTGGATGTCCTGTTGCAGCTCCGCCTGCGAGCGATCGCGTTCGGCCCAGTCCTTGAACGCCCAGACGGCAAAGCCGCTGTCGGTGGAGCCGCGGAAGCCCGTCGCCGCAAATCTCGCCCGCAGTTCCGGCAGGTCGGCGGTCAGCTCGCCGATCCGCGCGACATGGGCGGCGGTGTAGTCGGAGGTGGCGTAGCGCGGCGCCGTGATCAGGGCGAACAGGGCGCCCACGTCCTCCTCGGGGGCAAGCTCGCTGGAGGTCTTGGTGAACACATAGCCGGTCAGCGCGACCAGCACCGCAACGACGAGAAGCGTCACCGGCCGGTAATCAAGGGACCCGGCGACGCGCCGCCCGTACCAGCGCTCCACCCGCTCGAACGTGCGGTCGACGAGGCGCTGGAAACGGCCCTCGCCGGCCTTTCCGAGGATCCGGGCCGCCATCATCGGAGTAATGGTAAGGGCGACGATCCCGGAGATCGTGACGGCACCGGCAAGGGTGAAGGCAAACTCGCGAAACAGCGCGCCGGTGAGCCCGCCGGTGAAGGCGAGAGGCGCAAACACGGCGGCGAGCGTGATGGTCATGGCGACGACGGCGGAGGCGATCTCCTCCATGCCTTTCATCGAGGCGTCTCGCGGCGTCATTCCTTCTTCGATGTGGCGGTGGATGTTCTCCACCACGACGATGGCGTCGTCGACGACAAGGCCGATGGCGAGCACCATGGCGAGCAGCGACAGAAGGTTGATGGAATAGCCGACCGCGAACAGCAGGAAACACACGCCCACCAGCGATAACGGTATGGTCACGGAGGGCATCAGCACGGAGCGGACCGAGCCAAGGAAAAGCAAGATCACAAGCACGACGATCACCACGGCCTCGCCGATCGTCTTGAACACCTCCTCGATCGACGCCGCGATGGCCTCGGTGGCATCGTAGACGAGGCTGATGGTCATTCCCTCGGGCAGGGAAGCCCGAATATTGGGCAGCTCTTCCAGAACCGCCGCCGAGACGTCGAGAGGATTGGCCGCCGGCGTCGGAAAGATGCCGAGGAAGGTGCCGCTCTCGCCGTTGAAGGTGACGATGGTGTCGGTGCTCTCGGCGGCCAGCTCGACGTCGGCCACGTCGCGCAGGCGCACCACCTCAGCGCCGTCCGAGCGCAGCGGCAGTTCGGCGAACGCCTCCGGCGTCTGCAGCGTCGAGCGCACGGTGATCGGGTACGAGACGAGCCTGTTCCTCGTCCGGCCCGGCGCCGAGAGGAAGTTCGAGCTGCGGATTGCCGCGGTCACGTCGGAGGCGGTGAGTTTGCGCGCGGCGAGCCGGATCGGATCGATCCACACCCGCATGGCGTATTTCTGGGCGCCGAGGATCTGCGCTTCGGCGACGCCTTCGACCGTCGACAGCCGCGGGCGGATGACGCGCTCGAGATACTCCGTCATTTCCTCCGGCGTCATGTTGGGGTTCTGCGCCGCCAAATACATGATCGCGAACTGCATTCCGGTCCCTTTGACGATCACCGGATCCTCGGACTCCGCCGGCAGCTGGCTGCGAACCTGTTGGACTTTCGACATCACCTCTGTCAGCGCGACATCGGCATCGGAACCCAGTTGCATCTGTACGGAGACGGTGCTCGAGGATGGGCGGCTCTGGGACGTGATGTAATCGACGTTCTCCGTTGTGGCGACGGCGGCCGCGATCGGCGAGGTTATGAATCCCTGGATCAGGTCCGCGGCTGCGCCGGGATAGGTCGTGTTGATGGTGATCACCGTCTCCTCGACCTCGGGGTATTGGCGCACCGCGAGATTGAAAATGCCTTGGAAGCCGAGCAGCAGGATGAGCGCGCCGAGGACGGTCGCCAGAACCGGCCGGCGGATGAATGTGTGAGAAATGTTCACTGCCGGCCCCCCGATTGGGACACCGCCATACCCCGGCCGTCGCCAATCGCGCCATCGTCGGCGATCTTCACCGGCGTGCCGCCGGAGAGCCGGTTCTGACCCGCCGAGACGACGCGCGCGCCCGCCTCGATCCCGTCGACGATCTCCACCATGTCGGCCGAGCGGCGGCCCGCGTTCACGAACACCTGGCGGACGACGAGCTTCGGCTCCGCCGGCGCGTCTTCCGCCGGCGTGGCGTCCGCCGCTTCATCGACGACATAGACATAGTCGCCATACAGGCTGGTGACGAGCGCCGTCTGCGGGACGGCGAGCACACCGTCCTCGTCCGGGCGCTCGATGTCGACCTGCACGAACTGTCCAGGCGTCAGTCTGCGTTCCACGTTGCCGATTTCGGCGCGGACCGAAACGAGCCGCGTGCTCGGATCGATCTTCGGATCGATGCCCGCGATCGTGCCTTGGTGCCGGAGATCGCCCGCATCGGGACCGGCGCGCACCTTTTGGCCGATGCTCAGTTTCGGCAGATTCTGCTCTGGCGTCGTGAAGTCCACCTGCATTTTGTCAAGGGCTTGCAGGGTGGCTACCATCGTGCCCGGGGTGACATACCGGCCGATATCGATGCGCGGAATACCGATGGTGCCCGAGAACGGAGCTTTCAACTCCTTTTGCTCCAGCAGGGCTTGCAGCCTGGCGACACGGCTTTCGGCCACGGCGGCTTCGGCGGTCGCGGTATCCGCGCTGACCTCCGCACCGACGCCGCGCTCACGCAGTTCCAGAACGCGGTCAAGATTTTGCCGCGCAACTTGCGCTTCCGCGCGGGCCGCGGCCAGGTCGGCCTGTTCCACTTCATCTTTGAGACGGACCAGAGGCTGGTTCTTCTCGACCCGATCATTGGCCTTGAAGGCGATATCCTCAACGACGCCAGCGGCCTCGACCGCGATGTCGACGCCTCTCGTTGCCCGGACCGTACCGATCGCCCTGATGGCCGGCTGCCAAGTCACGGGTTTCACCGTGAAGGTCGAGACGGTCACCGTCGGCCGCGGACGGTTGGCGAAAAAATCCTTAATCGCCCGGTCGCGAAACAAGTTGAAGCCGACGAAACCGCCGCCCACTACGGCCAAGAGCAGGACTGCAATCACGAAACGCTTGATCATGGGGGGCGAGATCCTCTGTGGCGCGGCCCAACGACGGGTCAGGCTGTAGGAAGCTTGCCTTCACTTGGTTGTCAAACAGCCGGCACTTGCAGGCCGCCGGCAAGCTCAAGCGCGGCTTCGCGCCCGTCATCGAGATAGCGCCGCGCCGCGGTATAGACCGCCAGCCCGTAGCCGATGACGAAGCGGCTTGCGGGCGAGCCGCAGCATTGCATCGCTTCTTCAAGCCGCGCGATCTGGTCGTCGTGCAGCGCGATGCGATCGTCGACCGCCTTGGCGATGCGGTCGCGGTCGAGCAGGCCCGCGCAGGCCATGACGAACAGAAACTCGGACTGATACTTGTCCGGCAGCGGCGGCTGCTGCAGCACGGCGAGCAGCGCCGCGCGCCCCTTCTCGGTGATCGAATAGACCTTGCGGTGGGGCTTGCCCGATTGATGCTCCTCGCGGCAGGAAACCAGCCCCTCCTCGGTGAGACGCAGAAGCGCGGGATAGATGGAGCCGTAGCTCGCATCGATGAAATGGTTGAACCGGCCTTCCAGCGACATCTTCCTGATCTCGTAGCCGGTCGCCTCGCCGAAGTTCAAAATCCCGAGGCACAGCGTCTTGACGTTCATGGAATGGGGGCTCCGCCTGCAGTGGATTAAGGTCCGTCCGGCGGAGGTCTCCGCCTTCACATATGACGGTCCGATATATGACGGCGTGATATATCTACCGCCGTCGACGCTGTCAACCCGTCAGCAGCCGCCGAGGTCTGCAGCGAATTCGGTTCGAACTGAATCGGATTTCGCTCTTATCTCTTTGATTGAGCGTGTTCTTTTGGCAAAACCGGTTGCCACTTTTGCGGAACATGCTGTAGCAGGCGAAAGAAACAGGGCGATGAAGGCCAAATCGAGGCTGCTACGGCCGTTTCCCGACCGAATTCTAGCGGTAGAAGAAATCCACCAGAAACATAGGGATCGCCGGCACATAGGTGCAGATGATCAGCACCGCCAGCAGCACGGCGATGAAGAAGATATTGACCCTGCTCACCTCCCAGATATTGGCGCGGGCGATGGAACAGGCGGTGATCAGCACGCTCGCCACCGGCGGGGTCTGCTGGCCGATGGCGAGATTCAGCGTCACCACGAGGCCGAAATGGATCGGGTCGATGCCAAACTGCTGGATCAGGGGTACGACGATCGGCACCACCAGGATGATCGCCGCGGCGGAATGCAGAAAGAAACCGATGACCAGAAAAAACACGTTCAATATCAGCAGGATCAGATATTTCGATTGGGTGATCTCCAGCATCTGAAGGGCGAGCTGCTGGGGGATCTGGGCGCGGGTGAGAAAGCCGCCCATCACCACCGAGGCGGCGACCAGGATCATCACCACCGCGGTCTGCATGCCGCCGTCGAGCATCGCCTTCTTCAGGTGCCTGAAATCGATCTCGCGGTAGTAGATGCCGATGAGAAGGGCGGCCAGGACCGCGAGCCCGGCGGCTTCCGTGGCGGTGACGAAGCCACTGAAGATGCCGCCGATGATGATCGCCGGCAGCAGGAAGGTCGGCAGCGCCTCGACGAAGGTCTCCTTCACCCGCTTGATGTTAAAGGTCTCCTCGACCGGGAAGTCGTAGCGGCGGGCGAAGATGTAGGCGACGCCCATCAGCCCCATCCCGCCAAGCAGGCCGGGGATGAAGCCGGCGACGAAAAGCTGCTCGACCGAGGTTTCCGCCGAGACGGCGTAGAGGATCATCGGGATCGACGGCGGGATGATGATCGCCAGCGACGCGGAGGAGGAGGTTACCGCGGCGGCGAAGGGTGCCGAGTAACCGCGCCGTTTCATCTCCGGAATCAAGATCGAGCCCAGCGCGGCGACGTCGGCGACCGCGGAGCCTGAGATTTCCGCGAAGAACAGCGAAACCCCGATATTGACCATGGCCAGCCCGCCGCGCACGAAGCCGATCAGCGCGGAGATGAAGTTGATCAGCCGGATGGTGATGCCGGACGCGTTCATGATGGCGCCGGCAAGCACGAACATGGGGATCGCGATCAACGCGAAATTGGTCGCGCCGCCATACATGTCGAGCGCGATGACGACGAGGCTCGACATGCCTTCGGTGGCGATCAGGCCGATGATCGCGGCGATGGCGAGCGACACGCCGATCGGCACGTTGATGCAGATCATCACCACCATGGCCAGGAACATGACGGGGACGAGCATCGGCTAGTCCTCTTCCGCGTCCACGTGATCGAGCGAGATTCCCTGGCGCACGTAGCGCCAGTAGCCTGGCAGGCTCATCAGTTCGGCGACGATGAACAGCGCGGCGCCGATCGGGATCACCGACTGGGTGAATTGCACGGAAACCCAGGTGAGGCTGACCAGCGTGTCGCCCTTGAGCACCTGGACCACCTCGAAGCCGGCCCACGCCAGGGCGGCGAAGAAGGCCAGAACCAGCGCCTCGGCCAAGGCTGTCGCCCACATCCGCGCCGGCAGGGGAAGCATCAGAAGCAGCGTGTCGAAGCCGATATGCCGCCGCTTCAGCGCCGCCAGCGCGGCGCCGTAATAGGTGATCCAGGCAAGCATGATCGAGGCGACTTCGTCATACCAGGACAGCGACGCGCCGAGCTTGCGGTAGAAGACGGCGACGATGACGATGACGGTGAGGCCGACCATCAGCGCGATCAGCACCCACTCCAGCGTGCGGCCGAGTATGCGGCGAATTTTCTGTTGCATCGGGAGCCAAAGGCCGTCATTTCCGGGGGAACCGCTCTAAATACTCGGCCGGCAAGGGGCCGGCGCACCCTCATGACATCGAAGGTGCGCCGGCATCGCGTTGCAAGGCAGAGGACGATCCGACGGCGCGCTAGTTGGCGAGGCCGAGCACGGTCTCGACCAGCTTGTCGCCGTCCTTCACGGTGGCGGCGAACTCGTCATAGACCGGCTTGGAGGCGGCGACGAAGGCGGCCTTGTCCGCCTCGTTGACCGCGATTCCGCCGGCCTTCAGCTTCTCCAGCAGATCGGTCTCCAACGCAGCCGCCGTCTCATAGACATAGGCCTGCGTTTCCTGCGCGGTCTCGGCCAGAATCTTCTGCACGTCCTCCGGGAGCTGGGCGAAATGCGTATCCGAAGCAAGCACATAGGCCGGCGTGTAAACATGGCCGGTGATCGAGAGATATTTCTGGACCTCCTGGAACTTCGCTGACCAGGTCTGGGCGTGGGGGTTTTCCTGGCCGTCCATCACGCCGGTCTGGAGCGCGGTGAAGACCTCGGAAAACGCCAACGGCGAGGGGTTCGCGCCATAGAGCTTGAACATCTTGACGCGCCAGGCGCCGCTTGGCGTGCGCAATTTGACGCCCTGCAGGTCCTCGGGCTTGTTGATCGGGCGCACATTGTTGGTGATGTGGCGGAAGCCGTTCTCCCAATAAGCGAGGATGCGATAGCCCTTGGCCTTGGCCGCGGCCTGGAACACGCTCTCGCCGATCTCGTCCTGGACGCGCTTCATATGCTCGCGGTCCTTGATGATGTACGGCATCTCGAAAATGCCGAACTCGTCGGCGACCGAGGACATGACCGTCGAGGGCAGGGCCAAGTGGACCTGACCCAGCTTGAGCTTCTGCATCAGCTCCTCGTCCGTGCCGAGCTGGCTCGCGCCGAACACCTGCACCTCCGCCTTGTCGCCGAGCTTTTCATTGGCGCGGCGCGCGAACTCTTCCGCCGACATGGAGAACAAGGAGCCCGGATTGCCGACATGGCCGAACTTGATCTCCAGTTTCTGGGCCAGGGCGGGGCTTACGGACAAGGCGACTGCGACGGCCGTCAAAGCGACTAGCATTCGTTTCATAGCGATTTTCCTCCCACTCTTTCTGTTCCGGTCTTTGGTTACGGTTTCACGCTATTCCTGCGCGTTTGTCGATCGGTCGGGCGCCGACTGGTCGCGGCCGGCAAGATAGTCGAGCGCCGCCTGCACGCCGCCGCGCCGATGCGGCACGCCGGCAAGCTCCAGCCCCATCTCGACTCCGGAAAGCGATCCCGCGAGCATCAGGTCGTTGAGGTCGCCGAGGTGGCCGATGCGGAACACGCGGCCTTGCAGCTTCGACAGCCCGTTGCCGAGCGACATGTCGAAATTATCGAGCACGGTCTTGCGGAACTGGTCGGCGTCGTGGCCGTCGGGCATCACCACGGCGGTGAGCGAGTTCGAATAATGGCGCGGCTCCCGGCACTGGATATCGAGGCCCCAGGCGTTGGCCGCCCGCCGCGTCGCCTCTCCGTGGCGGGCATGGCGGGCGAAGACATTGTCGAGCCCTTCGTCGTGGAGCATGTCGATCGCCTCGGCGAGCCCGTAGATGAGGTTCGTCGCCGGCGTATAGGGGAAGACGTCCTTGTCGTTCGCCGCCTGCATCTCCTGCCACGCCCAGAAGGATTTCGGCAGCCCGGCGGTCTTGGCGGCGGCGATCGCCTTTTCGCTGACCGCGTTGAAGGAAAGGCCGGGCGGCAGCATCATCCCCTTCTGCGAGCAACCGACGGTGACGTCGACGCCCCATTCGTCCTGGCGGTAGTCCATGGAGGCGAGCGAGGAGATGGTGTCGACCATGAACAGGGCGGGGTGGTTTGCCTTGTCGATGGCCTTGCGCACCTCGTCGATGCGCGTGGTGCAGCCCGTCGAGGTCTCGTTGTGGACGACGCACACCGCCTTGATGGCATGGGCCTTGTCTTCGGCAAGCCGCGCCCCGATGGCCTCCGGGTCGGCGCCCGCGCGCCAGTCGCCCGCGATGAACTCGGCGTCGATGCCGAGCCTTCCCGCCATGGTCTTCCACAGCGTGGCGAAATGGCCGGTCTCGTACATCAGCACCTTGTCGCCGGCAGACAGCGTGTTGACCAGCGCCGCCTCCCAGGCGCCGGTGCCCGACGCGGGGTAGATGAAGACGGGTCCTGAACATTTGAAGATCGAGCGGATGCCGTCGAGGACGCGGCGCGCAAGCTTCTTGAACGCCGGCCCGCGGTGGTCGATGGTCGGTCTGTCCATCGCCCGCAGGATGCGGTCGGGAACGTTGGTCGGTCCCGGAATTTGCAGGAAATGGCGCCCAGCCGGCACGCTCGCTCCTCCCATGCCGCGCGGCGGCACTGTCTGGCGCCACGCCCGTCCCGTTGCCGGGATGCTCTTGCCATTCAATGAATTATGAATTCAATTTGGCCGTCAAGGCTTTTTTGGAGGCTTTCGCTCGATGGACGCCGGGTCCTCAACCCTTGAGCGCCGTTTGCGGCGCGAGGTGCGCGGCGAAGCCCTGTTCGGCGCCTTCGACCGCGGCCGCTACGCCGCCGACGCCTCGTTATACCAGATCGCGCCGCGCGGCGTGTTCGTGCCGGCGTCGATGGAGGATGCAGTCGCGGCGAGGGCCATCGCCCGGGATGAGGGCGTGGCGGT
>JAUYJB010000150.1 GCA_030688605.1 Hyphomicrobiales bacterium | reverse complement strand
GCACTCGGGGGCCGGATCATGTATCCCTGCTTCTGCCGGCGTAAGATCCAGAGGCCCTTGCGGGCTTGTCAGGGCACTTAGAATGCTCACAGGTACTCCTTGTTCTTTGCGCCGAGCCGCGGCGCGCGGTGCTGCTACTTCGTTCCGCCGTTTTCCGCAGGCTTCCGCACGATTCCGCTGCGCTCCAGCCGGTCAAGCAATACGCTGAAGGCATGCCATTCAGCGGCGATCATCTTTTCGAGCAGTTGCGCACCGAGCGCGGAAAGCTCGACGTTCTGGAATTCGGCCATGCGCCGGAGCTTGTCGTGCAGGTCGGCGTCGATCTCGCCGCGGAAATCCTTTCCTCTCAACGACACGCGAACTCCCCATGAAAAACACCGGCCGCTTTTTTATATGCCGCGTGTGCCTGCTCCGGTGTAGGGAAGCAGCCAAGGTGGAAGCGTCGCCCCTGCATCTTTATGACGGCACGCCACATGCCAGGGCGGTATTCCCAAACGCCCTTCAGCCCGCTCGCGCTGTTCCGTCGCGCTGGCACGTTGCAGTTGTTTTCGGAGTGGGAACAAAGTAGGATGTTTTTGCGACGGTTGTCCAGCCCGTTCCGGTTGCGGTGATCAACCAGCGCCGTATCCGGGGCGGAAAGAATTTGTCGATGCAAGCGGATTTGCTTGTTTTCACGCCATTCGCAGCGAACCACATAGCGAGTGTTCCGACCGTCTCGGATGGTCCAGTTGTGAGGAGACACGGAATCGAAATCCGCAACATCGATGAGCACCTCCACCGGTTTGTTGACGAGCAAGCAAACGGCACCGACAAAATCGTCCGGCAGGCTCACGCAGCGCGCTCTGCCGGGCGCTTTTCATCGGGAACGTCGTCCCAATTCGCGCGCAGGCCGCTACCGCGCAACTCAAGCTGGATCTGGCATTGACGCTCGTGTGCGATCCAACCCTGCTTGAGCCAGAAGTAAACCGCCGACTCGGTGATGCCGAGGCGGTCGGCTAAGTCCTTCTTCGGAATTCCGCTACGTTCCAGATAAGCGACGACTTGCCGGGGGGTCATGGGCCAGCATTCTAAGCATACTTTTGCGCCTGCTGCAAGCATGCTTTCTAGCCAGAGCGACAGGTTACAAGTACACTTATAGATAACTGAGGAGCGACTATGGAAACGACACTCGCACAACGAATCGCCAGTAGGCGGAAGGAGCTCGGGCTTTCGCGGGAGGATCTCGCCACAGCCGCGGGCGTGACGGTCCCAGCCGTTCAAGCCTGGGAAGCTGGCACAACGAAGAACTTAAAGCTTCAGCATCTGTTCGCGATCGCCGACGCCTCGCCGCAGTAGCCGACGGCGCCCACCCGAAGGACGACCCGCCCTTCTAGCACTGCGTATAAGCATACTTGCACGACGTGGCAAAGTATGCTTATACTCTGTCCCTAACCCGCCCGCTCAAGGGCGGCAAACAGGGGCGCAAAGATGAACCGGACCGTAGGGCAAAACGAAGCGCACGCAACGCCGCTCGGAGCGGTCACGTTCGACAGCGACGGACAGTTCCGCGTTTCTGGGTGTAACCCGACCAACGAGGACAAGCACGAAATCGCCCGTCGCGCGAACGCCTACCCGAGGCTGGTCATCAGTGTAGAAAATTCGGTGGCGATCATTGGCATGCTGCTGGATCACGTTCCTCTTGCACAACGCGCCGCGTTATTAGCCTGCATGAACGAACGCCGCGCCCTCCTGAGCGAGCTAGAGGAAGGCGCCCGCAGCCATGGAGCGCGGGTATGAGCGCTGTCGGTGGATTCTTCGTCGGCCTGGCAGTCGGCCTTGTGCTCGGGCCGGTGCTGTTCATCGCCTACAGCTACGGCGTGGTGCAGCGGCTCACGAAGCGGAGGATTTCGTGAAACCGAGCGAGATTTACCTGGAGGCAGCGGCATTAATCGACAGGGATGAGGAAGTCTATTCCTGTCGCGCAGTGGCGAAAGCAGCGTACGGCGATAACTGGAGTGCTGAGGAATGGTCATTCATCGTCGATCCGTATGCCAAGCTTTTTAAGCCGTTGGAAGCCAGTGGCCTCCTCGAGTATTGGCTGAAGGGTCAATTCTCTGATTGGGATGAACGAAAAGCATGGCGCATTCTCGCGCTGTGCTTCATGGCCGCGATTGCCGAGGACAGCGAGACCACGAAGCGGAGGATTTCGTGAGCGTCAAGCACGCACCCGCAACGCCGTTGCCGTGGACGCCATCTACGCACCACGATGTTCCGCAGCCCGCAGGCTCTCAATGCGCGGCGTGGTATGAAGCCGTGCATCCCAGCGCTTGCGACATCCTGTACGCGCTTGCACATACGAAGGGGGAGCGCGACAAACTGGTCTCGGCGCTGCGTCCGTTCTGTGCAGACCCGGAAACGGCAGCGCACAGCGGTCACGCAGAAGACTACGACGCGGCCCGCGCCCTGCTGCGCGAGATCGGGGAGTCAGATGTCTAGCATCCCCCGCCCTGCCTGCATGGACGTGGACGAATGCGGCGCGCACCGTGAGCGCGAAGCACGCGATGAGGCGCTGAGTGAGGGCATGCGCGCCGGGCGGCTTGGCTTGGCGAGCGCGCTTAACCCGTACGCTACTGGCACGCACGATTACCAGCAGTGGCACATCGGCTGGCACCGTGCGACGGCGCAGCGCGTGGCCGCGCAACTCAGGGAGCGCATCAAGTGAAGCGCCCAGACGTGGAAGCGTTGTTGCAGCGGATCAACGCATACGTGGAACGCTCGCCGATGGCGGTCGCGTGTGAGTTGCTGGTGGATTGCGCCGATATGATCGAGTGTCTGAGTGCGGAAAACACCGCGCTGGCCGTGCAACTCCGCGAGTGGCGGCTTAAGTGAAGCGCTTCCATGTGGTGATCCGTTACCGCGGGCTGTGTTGGAAACTCTACGCCATCGCCACGAATTCCGCCGATCTCGTTTCGGGCCTGATCTCGGAGTTCGGGCCGGGGACGCTGATATCTGTGAGGTTGATGCAATGACTGCTTTCAAATGCGATCGCTGCGGCACGCTAGGCGTCTTTCGCAAGGGCGATGTGCGCGTCGAATACAACATCACCATCAAGGTGAACAAGGAAGGCGCGCCGACACAGCAGGGCTATGAACTAGACCTCTGCCGCGATTGCAGCCGCGAGTTTATCGCCTTCATTGATGACCGCCCACGGAGAGCGCCGCGATGAAGCCTCCCAAATTCACGGACGGTTTCCGGGCGGTGCCAGAAATCGACGAGCGAGCGCGGCGATGGATGGAGAACTACTACCCCGGCCCCAACTGTCGCACCGACAGGTGCCTGCACTACCGCGGCAAGGACTCGGACAGCAGGCCGTGGTGCTGGTTGATGAACGGCATTGGAGCTGAAGGCCGTGAGGCAGAGTGCCCAGCCTATATCCGTCGTCGTGTAGGAGGCCGCACCGAATGATCCGCTACACCGATAAATTCCGCGGCCGTTATAAGACCGCAGCCGCGAGCCGCGAGCCGGGATACCTCGCCAAGAGGATGGAAGTCTACAAGCGCCGCGAGCGCATGCGCGCCGCCGCAGCACGCCGCAACGCGCGCGAGGTAGAGGCGAAAGTCCAGCCGATTAAGCCGGCGAAGAAGGCGGTCAAAGTATGAGCAAATGGAGAATAGAAAATAACGTCCCGATCCCGCCTGAACATGGTGGCAAGGGCTATGCCGCCACCATTAGGAAGCTGAAGAAAGGGCAAAGCGTCCTACTGCCCACAAGCAGGAAGAATCTCGGGGGCATCGTGAGTTATATCGGCGGGAAGGGTGCTTTCGTCATGCGCTCGATGCCAGGGAACAAGACACGCATATGGAGGATGAAATGACCGCGCCCCTCGACGCCGAAACCGTTGCGCTGCTGCTCATGTACGAGCAGTGCGTGCCGCTCACGATGAGCATCAGGGAGGCTTTGCAAAAGGCATTCAACGCCGGGCGCATGCACGGGCGCATAGAAGGAATTGAGACGGCGCAGCGGATCATCAAGGAGCCGATCAAGTGAAACCCGAACCATACGAAGGTCACTGCGCTGGCGCGAGGGTAAGGCTGGAGGACACCAAGTACGGTGTCGAGATTGCCCTGGACCTCATGGAGAACGGAGAGCCGACAGCCGGAACAGCCGTCTACCTCTCGCAGGAGCTGGTCGAAGGCATGGCGAACTGGCTTCGCGAGCGGGTGCCGGCGAAATGAAAACCGAACAGGAGCAACCGATGGATGCGAAGGTACTTGAGCAGGAGCCGACGCGGATCGAAGTGCCGGAGCCGAGTTTCTCCAAGCGCGACGTGCCCGCAGTATCACAGGTCGCGCCTACCAATCTTATGCAGGCGCTCGCCATTGCCGCAGCCGATCCGCGCATGGACGTGGCGAAGGTCAAGGAGCTGTACGCGATCCACAAGGAGATGATGGACCGCGAGGCCGAGCTGGCCTTTAGCGATGCGATGGCGAAAGCGCAGGCGGAAATGCAGCCGGTCGCCAACAACGCCTACAACGATCATACGAAGAGCGGCTACGCCAAGCTTGAAGCGATCGACAGGGCGATCACCCCCATCCACACAAAGTACGGCCTCTCCATGTCGTACGACACCGAAACCAGGAACGACGCCGACCCGGTCCCCGATGGCATGCTCAGGATCGTCGCGTGGGTGCGGCATTCCGGCGGGCATAAGGAGCGTCACCACATCGACCTACCGCCCGACGACGCGGGCGCGCAGGGAAAGGTCAACAAGACCGGCGTGCAGGCGCGCGGATCGAGCAACGCCTACGGGCGCCGGTATCTGAAGCTGATGGCATTCAACCTTAGCACGTTCGACGACAAGGACGGCAACAGCAGCCGCAACAACGGCACGCGCATGGAGGAGAAGATCCTCGCCGACTACCTCGCCGCGATCGACGGCGCTGGGGATGAGCCAGAGCTGCTGAAGACCTTCGGCCAGGCGTGGAACAAGGCCGAAGACCTGAAGGACAAGGACGCCCAGCGCCAGCTCATCAACGCGCGCGACCTGTGCCGCAAGAAGCTGAAGGAGGCGCGTCGATGAGGGTCATTGACTTTCCGCAGGGCAGCGACGAGTGGAAATTAGCGCGCTGCACCAAGGTCACCGCTTCGCGCATCGACGCGGTCCTTTCCCGTGCCCGCGACCGCAAGAGCGAGGGAGCGACGCGCCGCAAGTACAAGGCGCAGATCGTGGCCGAGATCCTCTCCGGCATGCCGCAGGAGAGCCGCTTCTCGAATAAGGCGATGGAGGACGGTATCCAGAACGAACCGTTCGCCCGCGCCGCCTACGACGTGGCGAAGAACACCTTCGTCGAACAAGTCGGCCTCGTGCTCCACCCGACGATCGAGCGCTCCGGCGCGTCACCGGACGGGCTGGTCGGCACCGACGGCCTCGTGCAGTTCAAGTGCCCAGAGCCGCACACCCACCTCGGCTACGTGCTCGACGGCGTCGTGCCGCCCGAATACGAACCACAGATGCTGTGGGAGATGGCATGCACCGAGCGCAAGTGGTGCGACTTCGCAAGCTACTGCGACGTTTTTCCACAGCACCAGCTCTTCGTTGTCCGCTTCAACCGGGACGAGCAGCGCATCCGTGAAATCACCGCCGAGGTGAACGTCTTCTTGAGCGAGGTGGACGAGATCATCGAGCGGCTCAACCGAAAGGCAGCCTGACAATGCAAATCTCTACCGCCATTGCCGAGTACGAACCGATCGTCGCCGCGCTCGCCAGCATAGAAAGATACCGCGGCATCGTTTTCGACGTGACGACCATTAAAGGCATGAAGGAGGCGAAGGCCGTACATCGCGAAGTCGCCGCACCGCGCATCGCACTGGAGAAGACGCGCGTCAAGCTGAAGGCCGACATTCTTGAGCGCGGCCGCGAGATCGATGGCGATGCGAAGCGCATCGGAGCCTTGTTCGCCGCCATCGAAGACCCCATCAAGGCCCAGATCGACGCTGAGGATCGGCGCATCGAAGCCGAGCGCCAAGCCGCGATCCTTGCCGAGCAGGAACGGCTGGCCGCCGAGGAGCGGGCAAGGAAAGAGGCCGAGGAAGCGAAGCTCGAAGCCGAGCGCCAGCGCATCGCCGCAGAGCGCGCCGAGCTGGAGCGGCAGAAGCAGGCGCAGATCGCCGCCGAGCAGGCTGCACAGCGCAAGCTGCTCGCGGAAGAGCTAGAGGTCAAGAGGCGCATCGAGGAGCAGGAGCGGCAGGCGAGTCTAGCCCGCGAGGAGGCCGACCGGCAGGCCCGCGCCGCACGCGAGGCCGAGGAGCGCAAGGCGAAGGAAGCCCGCGACGCCGAGGAGGCCAGGCTGCGCGCAGAGCGCGAGAAGCTCGACGCGGAGAAGCGCGCCCGGGACGAGGAGGAGCGCCGTAAGCGGCAGGCCGAGGAAGATAGGCTGCGCGCCGAAAAGCTCGCTCTGGAGGAGCGCCAGCGGCAGGAGAAGCTAGCTCTGGAGCGGCGTGAGCGCGAGGAGCGCGAAGCCCGGGAAGCCGCCGAGCGCGAGGCGCGCCTGCTGGAGCAGCAGCGCTTGGACGGCTATGAGATGCTGCGGCAATTCGTGGAGAGCTACGCAGACGTTGACGAGTTCGCCGAGATCGCGGGCGATATCCAGGTATTCCTCGCCGATGCGGATCAGCCGGCGTGAGCTGGATTCTCCCGTCGCCCGCTGTCGTGCTGGACGGCGTGCATGGCCGGTGCCGCACCGTGTCCGACGGCGCGCCGAAGAGAATCAGGCGCCGCGCGCAGAACCGCATGTGGTACGCGAGGAACCGGGAAGCGTTGCGCGCCTACCACCGCGCCTACTACCACGCGAAGCGCAAAGGCAACATGAAGCGGCAGACCAGAGACAAAGAAGCCCGGCGCGCGGCCGACCGTGCCCGCTACTGGCGCAACCCGGAAAAGTTCCGTGCCGAGGCGCGCGAGCGTGCAAGGCGCAGATATCGGAACGAGAAGTCATGACCTACCGCAACAGGCGGCTTCTGGATCTCGCTCACGCAATGCCCTGCATGGTGGAGTTTCCCCATCAATGCACGGCCTACCTCGGATGCGAGCCGATGCACTCGGACTCTCACATCTTCGGGCGTGGTGGATGGCACAAGTCGCATGACTTTGCCTTTGCTGCTGGCTGCACGGTCGCCCACAAGATCTTAACCGCGAAGGTCAATGATCCGGTGAAAAGGGAACAGAAGTTTTTCGACTGGCTTAGAGCATTTGTAAAAACAACCGAGTGGCTATGGGTTAATAAAAAGATTCGCGTGTCTTGAAACCCACACTCATATCTGCAGGAACCATCGGGACGCGCCGCTGCGGAGATTACCGAGTCCTCCCAGGCCAACGCCGCGGGACGTGGATGCGTGATTGGCGCAGA